>WREG01000035.1 GCA_009779455.1 Oscillospiraceae bacterium | reverse complement strand
TGACCACGACGGGCAGCTCCTGCTTTACTTTGCCGCCGTCCATGAGCTTCAGCTTCATGCCCGTGGCAAGCGGCGCGCCGCCGTCTTTGATCTCGTCGCCGTCCCTGCCGAACACGTTCACATAATCTTTCTCGTTGATGCTGCTTAATATGTCGCCAAGGGTGTCGCCCGCGGAGACGCCTGTCAGCATATTGTTGTTTATTATGTAGATATTGTAAATGTTGATTGTTATTTTGTCCGGCACGGGCGGGGAAGTCGGCACGGGCGCTGCGGTTGATTCGGGTTTGGCCGTAGTTTCCTGTTTTGCGGTTGTTTCCGGCCCGGTTGTCGGCTTCGCAGTGGTTTCCGGCGGTTTTTTGGTGGTTTTTTCGAAAGGCTTGACGGTGGTTGCCGGGGGTTTTGCTGTCGTTTCAACCGGCTTCGCCGTTGTTTCCGGGGGGTTTGTGGTTGTAACAGGCGGTTTTGCTGTGGTTGCGGGAGGTTTTGCGGTTGTGACAGGCGGTTTTGTTGTGGTTGCGGGGGTTGCTGTCGTTGTTTCTTCTTCCGGCACGTCTTCAAAAACCCTTAAAAACGGGAAGCCGTCATTAATCTCCGGGTCTATGCCCCAAACATTAACAAAATCAAATTCATAAAAATTTGTTTTCACTTTCATTTCGCTTTCGGAAAGGGATTTAACATAAGAAGGCAATATATTGTCGCTCCCGACAGGCCTCGAAATATTATTGATATAATAGCAATAACTGACGTTTGAATATATAGTCTCACTGAATCCGAGTATCCCCCCGATATTAAGGCTGCCATTAACTTCAACATGCCCGGAAACAGCGCCTGCATTATAACAATAAGATATGGGCGAATCATATGTATACCCCGCAATTCCTCCCACGTTGGCGTCACAGGAAGCCGCCCACACATTAACGTCACCCGTGTTATAGCAATTATTTATTTTACTGCCATAATTATAATATCCCGTATAATATCTCGCGATCCCCGCGATTCCCCCGGCGGCGGTAGAATCAGTTGAATATATTGAAGAAGATTCCGCGTTTACCCTGCCTGAATTATAGCAGTTTAAAATTGTATCGGCACTTCCGGCAATACCCCCGGCACATTGTATACCGGTAGAAATCGCGGTTATTTCCCCTTCGTTATAACAATTTTTTATTTCTGTTAACCAGGAATCTCCCGCAATCCCGCCGGCGCCAGCCGACCAACTGTCAGTAATTGCATTTACAGCGCCTAAATTATAGCAATCGGAAATTTCCTTATAACTTGAACACGCAATCCCGCCCGCACCCTCGGCTCCGTTTATCGTGCCTTCGTTGAAACAGTTTTTTATTATTGAATGAGACACTCCCGCAATTCCACCTACATGAGAACCTGTTACAGTTCCTTTGAAAAAACAATTATTGATTACAGAGTTCTCTGCCCTGCCTATTATCCCACCTGTTTCCCCGCCGGCAATGCTTCTTTCAATGTTTGCCGCAGCCATTCCAAGATTTTTTATCGTACCATTGACTACAAAGCCAAACAAACCTGTATAGATGTTTGAAGGGTCATTATTAATGATAGTAATATTTTTTATTTCATACCCGTTTCCGTCAAATATGCCACTAAAGGCCGAAGCATAATTTTTGCTTATAGGCTCCCAATTTCCCCATGCCGCTAAATCAATATCGTTCATCAGCATATATTTACCCGACAGGTTAGCGCGGATATTGTTCAAATCCTGCGGGGTATAAATGCCCGTGTACCCGTTCGGCACGGATTTTAGATGTGTAACAGGCTCGATAAAATCCCAGTTCGTCGTCCCGTCGTCGCCCGCTTTCGGCGTTTCCGCCGCCAAAGTGCTAAATGTGAACCCCGCCACGTTGATTGTCAGAAATACCGCCGCCGCCAAAACCGCCGCGCAAATCGTTTTCACCTTAATTTTCATTGAAAAATACCTCCCAAAATTTTAATATTTTAAATAACCGAACATAATATAGCACACATGACGGGCTATGTCAACCCGTGTTGTGTGCATATTTGAACAAATTTCATTTCTTATTTAAAATGAAATGGGAGATGATAAAGTTGACATTCAACAAAATATTATATAACCTGATTGAAGACCATGATTTAACCCAAAAGCGGCTGGCAAGCGAGATAAATATAGCCCCGTCCACGATAAGCAACTATGTCCAGGGCACACGCGAGCCGGACTTTGAAACCCTGAAACTGTTCGCAAAATATTTTGGCGTCACAACCGACTACCTGCTCGATTTCCGCTCCGGCCCGGAAAAAAGCCACGGCGAAAGCGAGATGCTTCAGATTTACCGCTCCCTTCACCCCGACCAAAAAACGGTGTTCAAAGAACAGGGCAGGGCTTTTATCCGCTGCAACGCCAAAGAAAAGGCAAAATCATCGTAGTTGACTTTATAAATAATAAAAATTAGCATAAAAAACAGTTTAATGTATTGTATATTATACCATAAATGATATATTTGCCAATACCGTATATAACAAATTTTTATTTTATAATTTAAATTGTTTGTTTCATTTGTATATTGAAAAAAAGGGAATAAAATTATAAAATATAGATAAAATATTATTTTATATTTGGAGGATTAAAAATGAGCGTATTAAACAAAAAGAACGTCGAAGATTTAAATGTTGCGGGCAAAAGGGTTCTTGTGCGCTGCGATTTTAACGTGCCGATTATGGACGGCGAGATCACCAGCGACAAAAGGATCGCCGCTTCCCTTCCCACCATTGAATATCTTATTAAGAATAACGCGAAAGTTATTCTTTGCTCCCATTTGGGCAGGCCCACCGCCGGGGAATACGACCCCAAATTCTCAATGGCCCCCGTGGCGAAGCGTCTGTCCGAGCTGCTCGGCAGGGAAGTGAAGCTCGCGAAAGATGTTTTCGGCGAGGACGCAAAGGCTTTAGCCGCAGGTCTTGCCGACGGCGGTGTGATCCTGCTTGAAAACGTGCGCTTTGAAAAAGGCGAGACGAAAAACGACCCGGAGGTTTCAAAGAAATTCGCCGCACTGGCGGAGCTTTACGTAAACGACGCCTTCGGCACTGCCCACAGGGCGAATTCCTCCACCTGCGGCGTGGCGGACTACCTTCCCAGCGCCTGCGGGTACCTTATCAGGAAAGAGATAGAATTTATGGGCGGCGCACTTGAAAACCCGAAGCGCCCTCTGGTCGCCATTCTCGGCGGCTCAAAAATATCCGACAAAATAGGCGTTATCGAAAACCTTATCGACAAAGTCGATACGTTGATAGTCGGCGGCGGCATGGCCTACACATTCTTCAAGGCGCAGGGGTACGGCATCGCCAACTCTATTTTTGAAGATGATAAAATTGAACTCGCCAAAGAGCTTATCGCGAAAGCAGATGCCAAGGGCATTAAATTCCTGCTTCCCGTCGATAATGTTGTGGGCAAAGCCTTTGCCGCCGACACGGAATATATGACGGCGGACGTGGGCAGCTACCCCGCGGGCTTTGAAGGGCTTGACATAGGCGAAAAGACAAGGGCGATTTTCGCGGAAGCCATAAAAGGCGCGGCGACCATAATCTGGAACGGCCCTATGGGCGCGGCGGAATTCGATAATTTCGCGAAAGGCACCGAAGCCGTTGCCACGGCTGTGGCGGATTCCGGCGCGATTTCCGTAATAGGCGGCGGCGACAGCATCGCGGCTATAAAGAAGCTGGGCTTTACGGAAAAAATGTCCCATATTTCAACAGGCGGCGGGGCGTCCCTTGAATTCCTTGAGGGCAAGGTATTGCCGGGGATTGCTGCTATCAGCGAGAAATAATGCAGAAAAAACAATCAAAATTAAAAAAATACTCATTTATGTTGGCCGCCGCCGTACTCGCTCTTTCCGTATTGTCCGCTGTCGCGGTGAACAGCTTTGTTAAAAGGTCGCATCCCATACGCTACGAGAAGCTGATTTATAAATACGCGGAGGATTACGGCGTCAGCCCCGTTTTGATTCTGGCGGTGATAAAAACCGAGAGCGATTTTGACCCGGAAGCCATATCCTCTGCAGGAGCGAAGGGGCTTATGCAGATAACGGATGAAACCTTTGATTGGCTGATGACGAAAACCGGGGAGAAGCTTGACACGGAATTGCTTTACGACCCGGATACGTCCATAAAGTACGGCTCGTTCTTCCTAAAAATGCTGCTCGACGAATTTCAGGTCACCGACACCGCGCTGGCGGCATATAACGCAGGGCGTGGCCGCATAAACGGGTGGCTGGCCGACAGTTCCCTCTCCCCGGACGGGAAAACGCTGTCTTACATACCTATTTCCGAAACCAGGTATTATGTTTACAAAGTCAACAACGCGATAAAAATGTATGAGAGCCTATACAATTTAAAAATGGATGAATCGTAGGGTACGCGCCCCCGCGCGTACCGCACGACGACGGGAGGATTATATGTCCGAAAATAAAGAAACAAAAAAAATGAAAGAATCCCTTTTTTACACGCCGAAACACATATCAAAACGCGTGAGCGCGGAGGAAATACAGGCAGCGGACGGTTTTTGCGAAAAATACAAGGGTTTTCTCGACAAAGCCAAGACGGAAAGGGAAGCCGTTAAGGAAATTATCGCAGAGGCCGTGAAAAACGGCTTTTCGCAATACGAAAAGGGCGGGAAATACGCCCCCGGCGATAAAATCTACGTGAACAACAGGGGCAAGGCGGCCATGCTCGCGGTCATCGGGAAAAAAGGCGTGTCCGAAGGCGCAAAAATAACGGCTTCGCATATAGATTCGCCGCGCGTAGACCTGAAGCAGAACCCCCTTTATGAGGACAGCGAGCTGGCGCTTTTCAAGACCCATTATTACGGCGGTATCAAGAAATACCAGTGGACGGCCATACCCCTCGCGCTCCACGGGGTATTTGTGAAAACCGACGGGAGCGTTGTAAACATCAAGCTGGGTGAAAATGAGAACGAGCCGAAGTTCGCGATAACGGATTTGTTGCCCCATCTCGGCGCGGAGCAGGGCAAAAGGCCCCTCGCAAGCGGAATCAAGGGGGAGGAGCTTAACATTCTGATAGGGAGCCGCCCTTTTGATAACAGCGACGAGGGCGACAACATAAAGCTTAATATTCTAAAGATACTGAACGAAAAATACGGCGTCACGGAAAGCGACTTTTTAAGCGCGGAGCTTGAACTGGTTCCCGCCCACAAAGCTTCGGACATAGGTTTCGACAAAAGCATGATAGCCGCCTACGGCCATGACGACAGGATTTGCGCCTACACGAGCCTGATGGCCGTTTTGGACGCGGGAACACCTGATAAAACATTGATAGCCGTTTTCGCCGATAAAGAAGAAGTCGGCAGCGACGGCAATACGGGGCTTAATTCCGATTTCATGAAAAATTTCATATGGGATTTAGCCAAAGCCGAAGGCCTTGACGGATATGAGGCGCTCAGCCGAAGCGAATGCCTTTCGGCGGACGTGAACGCGGCTTTCGACCCCACATTCCCGGACGTGCTCGAAAAAAAGAACGCCTCGTTTTTGAACAAAGGCATCGTGGTCACGAAATACACGGGAGCGCGGGGAAAAGCCGACACCTCCGACGCGTCGGCGGAATATACTGGGAAAATCCGCGCCCTGCTCGAAAAAAACAATATCGTCTGGCAGACGGGCGAATTGGGCAAGGTGGACGAGGGCGGCGGCGGGACCGTGGCGAAATATGTCGCGAACCTTGACGTGGACGTTATCGACGTGGGCGTACCCGTCCTGTCAATGCACTCGCCTTATGAAATAGTCTCAAAGCTGGACGTTTATATGGCTTACAAAGCGTTTTTAGCGTTCAACGGATAATATTTCAATAAAGATATTGCAAAACCTTTAAATGTATGGTATATTTTACTCAGACTTTGCGATTACTATACATTTGGAGGTTTTATTATGAAAAAATCATTAAAAACGACCGTTGCACTGTTGCTTATGCTTCCTCTCTGCTTTACGCTTTTCGCATCGGCGGCAGTTGATGAGGACAATAAACTGTTTTTCAACGACGACGGGAAATTTACCGTCGTGCAGTTCGCCGACTGCCAGGATACGGCTTTCGTCCGCAAGGCTATGGTCGATTTTATCGGCAAAGCCCTTGACGATATAAAGCCGGACCTTGTGGTTTTCACGGGCGACAACGTGGTGCAGTTCGGGAAAATGCTCAACGATATCGCCATAGACCAAATAGTCGCCCCGCTGCGTGAGCGCGGGATACCTTTTGCCTACACCTTCGGCAATCATGACGCCGAAAACGGCAATAAAAAAGAAAATATGCATAAGGCATATTTAAAATACGGCAACTGCCTTACTTATAACGCCGACCCCTCTCTTACAGGCTACGGGAACTGCTGTCTGCCGATATTTGACGCGGACGGCGAAATGAGATTCAACCTTTGGCTCTTTGATTCCAATATGTACGACATAAAAAACGGCGGTTATGACTATGTGCATGAGGATCAGATAGACTGGTATAAAAATACCGCCGCCGCCCTTGCGGAGGAAAACGGCGGGATCGTCCCCGCCCTCGCGTTCCAGCATATCCCCGTACCCGAAATTTATGAAGCGGTGGCTTTGAAGGAAGAAGGCACGAGCCTCTCCACGAAAACCTACAACGGCATTGACTATATGCTTAAATTAAGGGGTTCCCTTCCCGGTTATCTGGGCGAATGGCCCTGCCCGTCCAACACGAACAGCGGCCAGCTTGCCGCCGCAGTTGAAACAGGCGATATTATCGGTTTTGTGTTCGGCCACGACCATGTGAACGATTTTATTGTAAACGTCAGCGGCATAGACCTTATCCAATCCCCCGGCATTACATATAATTCATACGGCGACGACGCCGTTCGCGGCTTCAGGGTGATAGCCGTTGACGAGGACGGCAGCTATGAAACCTATACCAAAAAATATACCGATTATTACGGCGATTCTGAATTGAAAACATTAAGCTGGCAGATTGATATATTCGGCGGGTTCAAAAAGCTTATGGGTTATATCTTTGATTCGATTTTAAATATATTTTCGGTTGTTAACAAATAAATACTTTTAAACCGCCAATCCCGCAGGGGCCGCCGTTGCGGCGTCTCTTGCGGGTCATTAGGATTCTCCGGCTATTGCTAATCATTGTTGTTAGGAATTACCGGAGATTATTTTGATAATATATAATTAGGTAAAGGATGTTTATAACTATGGCATTTAATTTCGGCATTATGGGGGCGGGCAGAATCGCCCGTCAATTCTGTGACGCGGCGCGCCGTCTGGACGGCGTGGAAGTCGCGGCGGTGTCAAGCAAAAACCCCGATAAGGCAAGCCGGTTCGCGGAAGAGGAAAATATAGGCTTTTCCGGCGGTTATGAGGATATGCTGGCAATTAAAAATATAGACGCGGTATATATTGCCACAACCCACAACTTTCATCATGAAAACGCGCTGTTGTGCCTGCGGCGCGGCAAGCCCGTTCTCATTGAAAAGCCTATGGCGACAAGCAGGCGGCAGGCCGGGGATATTTTTGATTTGGCCGAAAAGAACAGCCTTTTTGTTATGGAAGCCATGTGGTCGCGGTTTCATCCTCATATCCGCAAAGCGCGGGAATGGGTTGCAGACGGAGCCATAGGCAAACCGGTAACGGCTCACTGCGCTGTCGGCTTCATAGCTCACCCCGACCCGGAATCGAGGCTTTTAAACCCCGCGTTAGCGGGCGGCGCGATGTATGACCTCGGCGTTTACGCCGTCGAGCTGATGACATATCTTATCAATAAGCCCGTTACGGGCGTTAAATCGGAGGTGGTACGGGGCGATACGGGCGTAGATGTCACGGATACAGTCATGCTTGATTTTGACGGGTGCGCGGCAAGCCTGCATACCACGTTTATGGCTTCGCTGCCCGGTTCTGCCGCGATATACGGAACGGAAGGGCATATAATGGTTCCACGCATTATCCACAGCGGGGAAAGCGTGCTGTACCGCGGCGGCGAAGTCGCCGAACGCTTTGAGGTGAATGTTGAAAACGGCTTTATTTATGAGATTGAGGAAACCGTCCGCTGCGTGCGGGAGGGATTGACGGAAAGCCCCGTCGTGCCTCACGCCGACACCTTGCTATGTTGCGAAATATTCGATGAGGTATTGAGGTGAATATGCTTATGAAACGGAAAATAATCGCAATTACGGCCATAATGCTTGTTGCCGTTATCTTCGCGGCGGCATATATCCTTGTGCCGGGCTTTGCCTACCGGGATAAACCCGTCAATATAAGGCCTCCGCGGCCGGATGTGGAAGCGGCGTATGCTAATCTTGATGACGCGAAGAAAAACGGCGGCGGCTGGTATTTGGTTATGGATGAAAATTTTGACGGCAGTATTTTGGATGAATTGTGGCACCCTTCCCCTCACGGCAAGCGGCTGACGGGGAATTGGTGCGACAATATGGTGCGCGTGGAGAACGGCGAGGCGCTGGTTTATTCTATGCGGTTGACCGATAACAACTGCCCCGTTTGCCCTGCCGAAGGTGATTTTTCCGGGGGAATAGAAACGCGTAAAATAATAGACGGAAAAAGCGCGCCCACTTTTGAACAGGCTTTCGGCTATTTCGAGGCGAGGGTAAAAATACCTAGAGATGAAGGATTATGGAGCGCTTTCTGGCTGCAATGCAATTCTATGGGGCAGGTTGGGAACGGCGGGCGCGACGGAAGCGAAATTGACATTTACGAATCATCGTTTTATAACGACCCGGGCAAGGTGGGGAACGCCATACATTGGGACGGCTACGGATTTTGGTACCGCTCCAAGGGAAATGTGGCGGATACGGGCAGGGATTTATATGACGGCTACCATACATACGGCTTATTATGGACTCCCACGGAATACACTTTTTATGTTGACGGAGTACCCCATTGGAGCGCAGCCCTCGGCGGGGTTTCCCGCGTGCCTGAGTTTTTGCGCCTGACGGTCGAGACGCACCGGGCGGAATGGGGTCCTTACGGCCAAAAATTGGGCGAATTTATAAATACCCGCGAAAACCCGTCGGTATTCCATATTGATTATGTGCGCGTATGGCAGAATACGGAATATTTGCCTTTTATCCAAAGCCCAGACGATTTTAAAATGCCGTTTTGGGCAAGTTTTTTCAAGTGAAAGCTGAACAAAAAATGCAACTGTCCGAAAACACTTCAATAAAATACCTTAAGGGCGTGGGGCCGAAACGGTCTGAGCTTTTCGCGAGGCTCGGCGTCAATACCGTGTCGGAGCTTATACGTTTTTATCCGCGGGTGTATGAGGATTTCGCGAACACCCTGCCCATAATGGACGCGCCCTTTGACACTCAGGTGTGCATCAAAGCCGTCTTAGCCGCGCCGCCTGAAACGTCAAGGGTCAAGGGCGGGATGCTGATAACCAAGGCTTCGGCGACCGACGGCAGGGGTTTTTTGAACCTCACATTTTTCAACAACAAATATATATCCTCCCTGCTTGAGGAAGGGGCGGAATACCTTTTTTACGGCAAAATCACAGAAGATTATTATGGCGGACGGGAGATGCAGTCCCCTAAATTTGTTTTAAGCGAAAAAGGGACGGGGTTCCGCCCGGTTTACCCCCAGACTGAAAATCTTAATACAAGGGCGATAGAGAAATGCGTCAGAACCGCCCTTGACGGGTTGAAGGATACCGTCGAAGAAACCCTGCCCGGGAGGATAATTGAAAAGTATTCCATGTTAAGCTTATGGGGCGCGCTGGAAAAGATACATTTCCCGAAAAACACGGAGGATTTGGAAAACGCGCGCAGGCGGCTTATATTTGAAGAGCTGCTTTTTTTGCAGCTCGGTATGCTGATGCTCCGCGAACGGGGCAAAAGCGTCACGTCGGCGCGGATAACAGAGGATCATACTGACGGATTTTTAAAATTATTGCCTTATAATTTGACAGCGGCGCAGCAGAGGGCGGTAAGCGAGGCTTTAAACGATATGAAAAACGACCGTCCCATGAACAGGCTTCTTGAAGGCGACGTAGGCTCGGGCAAGACGGCGGTGGCGGCCGCGCTTATGTATAACGCCGTCAAAAACGGTTTCCAGTGCGCCTTGATGACCCCCACGGAGATTTTATCGGTGCAGCATTTCAATTTTTTTACTGAAATATTTGAAAAAACGGATATAAACGTCCGGTTGCTTACGGGCTCTACCTCAGCTGCTGAAAAGAAAAGCGTAAAATACGCTCTTGAGGCCGGGGAAACGGATATCGTTATCGGCACCCACGCGCTTATACAAAATAACGTCCGCTTCAATAAACTGGGGCTTGTGGTGACGGACGAGCAGCACCGTTTCGGCGTGTCGCAGAGGGCGGCTTTAACCGGCAAGGGGAACAACCCCCACGTGCTTGTTATGTCCGCCACGCCCATCCCACGGACGCTGGGGCTTGTGGTTTACGGCGACCTAGACATATCCCTGCTGGACGAAATGCCCGCAGGGCGCAAGCCCATAAAAACCGTGCTGGTTAACCCGTCCTATCACGAGCGCCTTTTCGCTTTTTTAAAAAAAGACATGGATGCGGGACGGCAATGCTATATAGTCTGCCCCGTCATTGACGCGGGCGCGGAAGGGCTGGTCTCGGCTGAAGAATTCTCGACGCAGCTTGCCAAAATTGTTTTTAAAAAATATAAAGTGGGCGTCCTCCACGGGAACATGAAGCCTGATTTAAAGGATAATCTGATGCGGGCTTTCGCGCAGGGGGAACTGTCACTGCTGGTATCGACGACGGTTATAGAAGTGGGCATTGACGTTCCAAACGCCACGGTAATGGTTATAGAAAACGCCGAGAGGTTCGGGCTGTCACAGCTTCACCAGCTAAGGGGGCGCATAGGCAGGGGCGGGCATGAATCAACCTGCGTCCTTGTGTCAGGCAGTAGGAACGAGGACACGCTGAAACGCCTGAAAATACTGCGGGACACCTCCGACGGCTTTAAAATAGCGGAGGAGGACTTGAAAATACGCGGCCCCGGCGATTTCCTGGGGAAAAGGCAGCACGGCCTGCCCGCCCTTAAAATAGCGGACATCACGGAGGACACGAAAATACTGTTTTCCGCCCGGAAAATAGCCGAAAGCATAATAGCGGGCGACAAAACCCTCGAAAGGCCGGAAAACATACTGCTGAAAAAAGGCGTTGACAGGATGTTTGCCGGGATAGGGAATTTTACAGTTAACTGACGGCCGCCATGATCTCGCGGCACGCGCCGCAGGCCGAATAATGCTTGGATATATCAAATGCAATCCCGTTCTTTTCCGCGGTTTCCGTTAAAGCCCGCACCCCGCCGTCAAGCAGCGCCGCCGTATATCGGTTTTTGCGCGGGTCATAATCCTTTATTATATCAATGATATCATTTTGATATATATTGCCAATTGAAAAACCGCAGACGGCCACATCGCCGTCCGGTTTGATTGACAGGCATTTTATGTCGTCCAACCTTTCGGTATACGGCATTTCGCCGCATTTCACGTTAAGGTCAACAGGTTTTTTCTCATAATACCCCGATAAATATTTAACCGCGCTGCCCGCCGGAAAAATATTGTTTCCTTTTGATACAGGTATTTGAAGCTTGGCAAAATAAGCAAGGCAGTTTTCCGTTTCAATGTTATGCGGGTTTTTATGCTCCCTGTTCACCACCCACGCCGGGTGAAGCTTGAAGCCTTCTATATTTCGCTTATGAAGCGCTTCGGCGAAAAGATATACCGTTTTAATGGGGATATGCTCCATATGGAACGTGTCTGCCGAAAGCAACAGGGAATTAACGCCGCTTTCTTTCAGTTTTTTCGCGGTATCATTGATTTTATCCTCATCCTTCGTGAAAAAACCGTTTGTGATAATTTGACGTTTAGGTATGCCGCAACCCGCCGCCGTTTTATGCATCGCATAAACGGTATCCGAGTAAAGCAGAGGTTCGCCGCCGAAGGTCATAACGGATTCAATTTTATAAATGCCGGCAAGCTTTTTAATTGTTTCCACGGCCTTGCCGCGGTCGATCGCCTCTTTTTTGACGTTAAGGGAATCCCCTATTGAACAATGCCTGCACCTGCCTGTGCATGAATCCGTGACAACGAATTCAATCCGGTTTAAGTTTATATATGGGTTCATGTTGATCCCTCCGCAATTCATTATATACCATAATTATTATATTTTCAAGATCATTCGTTATGTAGGGGCGTGCCTTGTATCCGCCCGGAAAATAGGTGCAGCTCAAGGGCGGACACAAGGCACGCCCCTACGAAAACGTTGACATACATACGTTGAGAGGAATATAAAATATGCAAAACAAAGTATTCATAGGACTCAGCGGCGGGGTTGATTCCTCTGCCGCCGCGAAGCTTCTGCTCTCACAGGGTTATGATGTGGAGGGGCTTTATCTTATTATGACGCCTGAAAAAATGAACGGCGTGGATATTGGGGACGCAAAAAAAACGGCGGGGCTTTTAGGGATAAAATTTAATGTATTGGACTGCACGGAAGAATTTGAAAAGCACGTTCTTGACTATTTCGCGGACGAATACATACAGGGGCGCACGCCCAACCCCTGCGCCATATGCAATCCGAAGGTAAAGTTTAAAAAAATGCTGGAATACGCCGACAATAATGGCGGGGGGCATATCGCTACGGGGCATTATGCCATAAATGAATATTCCAAAGAAGAAAACGCGTTCATGCTCCGCGCTTCGCCGTCAAACAAAGACCAAAGCTACTTTTTGAGCAGGCTGAATCAGGATATATTAAAACGCGTGCTTTTCCCTTTGGGGCGCCTCGAAAAAGATGACGTGAGGGCGTATTGTCTGGAAAACGGCCTGCCCGCC
>WREG01000034.1 GCA_009779455.1 Oscillospiraceae bacterium | reverse complement strand
TAGCTAAACTCCCACAAAAAAGAGGCGAAAGGGACAAAAAAGGGGAAAAAAAACTGGAAAAAGCGCTTGACAAAGGGGAACAAATCTGATATGCTGGTATGCGGAACTGGTAAGAATAAATAAAAAACGCGCAAAAAAACATAGGAAATGCATAAAAAGGGCATAGTGTACAAGGAAGCGGGACCATGATGTGGGGCGCGGCGCGGCCTGGCAGGGCAGGCGCCCGCAACATATAGAGGCAGGCGCCCGCAACATAATAGAGGCAGGCGCCCGCAACATATAGAGGCGCTGCGCCCGCAACATAATTCATAGCGTTTCGTGCGCGGGACGGTTTCATTATCCGCTATTCATTAATTCAAATAAACAAGGGAACACAGATTATGGCAGAACTGATGACATGGGAAGAGCTGATGGGCGGGGGGCCGCCCGCGGGGCCGGGGGGCCCGGCGGGGGATGCCCCGCAGCAGGAACCCGGCGGCTCGAACCTGTTTGATTTCGCGCAGTTTGCCGCGCAGGCGGCGCAGGCGGAACGGCCGGCGGGGCAGCCCGCTCCTTCGCCATTCCCTTCCCCCGATTCCCCGGTAGACCCCCTGGAGGCGCTGTTTGCGGGCGCGTTCGGCATACAGGGGCCCGCAGGCAAAAAGAACGTGAAGGCCCCAAAAGAGGCAAAGCCGGGGAAACCCGACACCGCCGCCAAAAAGATGCTCCGCGCCGCCTATGATGTGACGTTCTGGCTCGTATGCGTGGCCCTCGTGGCCGGCTCCGTGCTGTTCGTGCTGAGCAAGGACCAGAAGAAATCCTACTTCGGCTACAGGCTGTATTCGGTGATATCGGACTCCATGACCCCGGCCAAGGACGGCAGCAGCCCCCCCGGCGGGTTCCGCAGGGGCGACATGATAATAGTGAGGCTGTGCGAAGACCCCGGGGAGATAGGCGTGGGCGACATAATCACTTTCGCCACAGACAACAAAGGCTCCGCCTACCTTACCCATAGGGTGATGGGCATGAAGGACGAATACAGGGAGCTGGAAGGCCCGTTCTTCATCACGCGGGGCGACACGAACCAGACGGACGACCCGCCCGTGCCCTTCGAGAGGGTGATAGGCAAAAAGGTGGCGGCGGTCCCTAAGATGGGGATAACGCTGACCCTGCTCCAGGCGCGCCCCGCGGTCTCGATAATAATGGTCGTGGCCTTCTTCAGCTGCCTGATGATGTTCAAGTGGTACATAACGGGGGCGAAAGAGGAGAAGGCGAAAGCCAGGGGCTAGGGTTTAGGGTTTAGGGCCGGGACAGCCAATAATAGACTTGTTCAAGCTGCATAAGAAACCGTTGAGAACGCAGGGGCTAATAAAGCCTGTGCCCCTAAACCCTAAACCCCAGCCCCTGACGTTGTTGTCCCGCCGGCCCGGAAAGCGGCGGTTCCACATAAAAAGCAGAAAAACAAACATGAAAACACAAAAAGGAGAAAAACAGCATGAGAAAAAACAAAAAACTCGTCATGGCGATGGCTATCTGCCTCTCGGTCGTGACGGCGGTGTCGGCGGCGACGTTCGCGTGGTTCACGGCGCATGACACCGTGCTCAACCCGTTTGACACGGCGATAATCACCGACGGTTCGGTGAGCATATGGGAAATATTCACCGAGCCCGACAAGTGGACCCCCGGCACGACGGTGACGAAAGAGGTCGGCGCTGTCAACACGGGCACGGGCGAAGTGGTTGTCCGCATGTCCCTCGCGGAAGTCCTCCAGACGCTGGAGAACAACGGCCACCAGACGAACCCGATGCTCAAGACCTTCTGGAGCGACGATTTCGAAGCCCTTAAGGGCGACACCCCGATGGGCTACTCCAACGAGAGGCTCAGGTGGGGCAATGACCGCAACGTCGCCACAACCGGCCTTGCGACGGTCGACGGCATAACCTACGGCCCCTATTGGACGGTGTATGACGCGGACGACTTCAATTCCGAATCATCGGCTACCCCCGCGGACTTCACCCTTTTCTACCACAGGACCATGATCACCAGCGACGCGGGCGTGACGGCCTCCTATGAGTTCCTCGCGTGCGTCGTTATCGACGGCGTGCTGCACCAGGTCCGCTTCTGGGACGTGGACGGCACGGACGTTTCGCTTGATTCCGACGGGGCCCTGGTCCTCGCTTCGGGCGCGTCACTGGCGGAGACCCTCAAAATCGCCCTTAACAACCCCACCGGCACGGACGGCGCGCTGTACAAGGACAAAGTCACATTCGGCGACGCTTACATAGGCCAGTACAACAAGGCCGCCCTGGTTTCGGTCGACTGGCTTGCGGAGATCCCCGAAAATGCGGACATGACTTTCGACGCCGCCAACAACAAGATGACGATCGAGGCCCTTTCCGACGAATTCGGATGGATCATCCTCAACTTCGGCAACATCAGCGCCACCCCCACGGACGGGCTGTGGTATTACAACGAGGACGACGGCTATTTCTACTACATGGGCGTGCTCGGCGCCGGCCAGGCCACGCCGTATTTCCTTGAGTCCGTGACCCTCAGCGGCGACGCCACGGGCGCGTATTCGGGCCTGCATTTTGACTTGATAGTCAACATGGAAGCCATCCAGAACACAAAGTCGGCAGTCGAGTCCGATACGGGCTGGGACCTCAGCCTTACGGCCCCCCCGGCGCTTGACGCTTTCCAGATCAAGCTGCTTACATTCCTTAAATAACCCAGAAGAGGAAGAAGATTGATGCCTGCCGCGGGTTCCGGCGCGGCGAGCTTGGGATTTAGGGGGGTATGGGGGCCTGGGAAGCAAAAGCCTCTGCCCCTGCCGCCTGAATCCCGAAACCTTAAAAAAGCATTGTCAGGGCCCCCGGGGGCCCTGCGGCCCCGGAGCCCTGCTCCCGGCCGCATATCCGGCAAAAACGCGGATGACCATCATTTACCGGCTCCCGGGCGCCTTACAGAATGCTTTTCAGGAGAGGATATGCCATGAAAACAATAAAGAAACTGCAAAGCCCGGGGGCAAAGGCCCGGCTCAGGGGCCTGAGGCCGATGGTGCTGATATTCTGCGCGGTGTTCGCGGCAGTGCTGCTGTCCTCAAACACTTTGGCGTGGTTCACGGCGAGCGACAGCAGGGCAAACCCGCTCGACACCCCGCAGCCGAAGCATCTGGAAATCAAGCTTGTGGACGTTTTCTACCCGCCCGAGGAGCCGCCCGGGCCCGGCGAGAGCTTCAGCAAGGCGGTCGGCGCGATCAACACGGGTACGAAGCCGGGCTTCGTGCGGGTGCTCGTGCAGCCCGTGATAGTGATAAAACCCGAAGACCCGGGCGAGCCTGACATACTGCTGCCCGCAACGCTCGGGTATTATGAAGAGGACGGCTCGGGGAACGTGACATCCGCGGAGGCGCTGCTCATGCAGCCCCACGGCCTCAGCCCGGGCGGGTACCCGTACTGGATATACGGCGGGGACGGGTACTGGTACTACACCCTCCCGCTCGGCCCCAACGAAAACACGGGCAGCATGAAGCTGGACTTCGGCTCGGGCGGGGCGGTATACAACACGAACCTTTTCAACAGCCTGATACTGAACCCCCTGCTGGCGGGCGACAGCCGCTACGCGGGCGCACAGCTGAAGATAGAGGTGAAATGCGAGGCCGCCGGCACGGGCGTCTACCGCACCTCCTGGTGGAACACCGCGGACGACGGCACCCCCCCCGCCGACCCCCCGCACCCCCCCCCCATACCATATATAGACGAGGCCCTCCAGGCCGCCCTGGCCTAAGAGGGGGCAGCTGGAACTATAATACTGCTTCGCCAATCAAATATTGCCGGTTTTTGTGTTGGGGCGATTATCAGCGTCTAAAACATATAAAGGCGTTTCGCCCAAAATATACAAAGATGTTTCACCTGCGGGCGCATATTATGCGCCCCTGCAGTTTGGCAAGGCTTATTCGGTGTTCGCAATAAAAAGGGCGGCTTCTTGGCCGCCTTCTTTTTTCTTTTGATTTTCTAATAGGCTGCATAAAAATAGAAGAATTCCCGTAGGGACGCCGTCTCGGCATCCCGCATTTCAGCAACATCTAACCTGAAAACGGGATGCCGCAACGGTGCCCCTACGGTACTTTTTGTACATTTTGCGAATTATGCGTCAGCCTCTATCTATATTTCAGCGTGCGGTAAAAATCAAGCGTCCCGAACCTCCGTTTTGTCATATTCAGAAGGTATTTTTCAGATACGGCATTTAAAACCGCCGCCGTTTCCGCGTCAATATTTAAATCGAACATGGGTTTCAGTTCCGAATAAATGATATGGCGCATGGCCGTTACAGCAGCGAGGGGCAGTTCCTCCGTCCTGTTAGGCGTCCGGCATTTGTCGCAGTATAACAGTCCCGTGACCGCGTCAAACCTCATTGCGGGGCTTTCAAAGGCCCCGCAGGCGTCGCAGCCGACGAGGTTCGGCATATAGCCGCTCAATGACAGTGTCCGAAATTCGCAAATCGGCTTCAATACCGTGACAAGGCGCAAACCCCCGCTTAAAAAATGGAGGGTGTTTAAAAGAAGCCGGAGCAAATCCTCCGCGTTTTCGTTTTCAGGGGCGGCTTCCTCCGCAAGCTCGCAGAAATACTGGGCCGCCGTCAGTTTTTCGAGGTTATCGCGCAGTTTATAAAAAATTTCCGACGGTACGGCCTCTTTTACGTGCGTATTTTCTTTCGCGCGGGCAAAAGAAAAATGCCCGTAACAAAAGTTGCCGACACCCGCGTGAAGCTTGCTCTTCGGCCTGAGCGCACCGTTTGCGAAAGCGCGGACCAGCCCCTTTTCCCTCGTCAGGAAAGTGACAAGCCTGTCAGCTTCGCTGAATTTTTCAGATTTCAGCACTATGCCGTCCGTTTCAAAAGTTTCCACGTTTATTAATTGAGAGTTGAGAGTTGAGAATTTATTTTTAATTCAACCATAATTCTCTCTTTCTATTTTCAACTAATTTTACAAATCGCGGACATCGAATTTTATTAATATGCAAATTATACCGCGATAACTCTCAATTCTCAACTCTCAATTCCCCATTCTATTTAAGATAGCCCGAAGTTGTGTATCAAGCCTTCCCTGTTCCGCCAGTCTTCTTTGACCTTAACCCAGCATTGGAGGTTTATTTTGCAATCGAAGAAATATTCTAAATCAAGCCTTGCTTTTGAGGATATTTTTTTAAGCGTCCCGCCGTTTTTGCCTATTATTATGCCTTTGTGGCTTTCCTTCTCGCAATATATCACGCAGTCTATGTCGAGTATGCCGTTTTCCCGCTCCTTAAACTTTTCTATTGCCACCGCCGTGCCGTGGGGGACTTCGCTGTCAAGGTACAGAAGAATCTTTTCGCGGATATATTCGGCGGCAATGACCCTTTCCGGCTGATCCGTTAAAGCGTCATCGGGGAAAAAATGCGGCGAAGGGACGGCTGTTTTTTTCAATTCCTCCGATAAGATATCGATGCCGTCCGATTTCAGCGCGGAAACGGGTATGACGGATTCAAAACTGTAAAGCTTCGAGAATTCGTCTATCCTTGACATCAGCCGCGTTTTGTCTTTTACGGTATCGATTTTATTTACGGCCAAAAATGCCTTCATGCGCCCTTTTTTGAACCGGTCTATCAAATCAAGCTCGGCGCTTCTTATTTCGCCCTGCGGCTCGACAACCAAAAGGCAGGCGTCAACGCCCGAAATGCTGTCGCCCACAGCTTTTACCATTTTTTCGCCCAGTTTGGTTCTTGGGCGGTGGAAGCCGGGGGTGTCGGTGAATACGAGTTGATAGGATACAGGGTTATCTTGCTGTGTAAACGTCAAAACACCCGTTATCCTTCCGCGGGTGGTCTGGGGTTTCGGCGAAACGATAGCGAGCTTTTGCCCCAATAATTTATTAAGAATCGACGACTTGCCCGTGTTGGGGCAGCCGACGATTGCGATGAAGGATGTTTTTTCTGTCATCTAATACTCCATATAATAGCTGCTGTTCCTTGAAAGCCCCAGCTGCGTCAATACGGTTTCTTCCTTCTCCCTCATGCGGACCGACTGCAGGCCGCCGTTCTCATGGTCATAGCCCAAAATGTGCAGTATCGAATGGGCGGTCAAATACGCGACCTCCCTTTGCAGGCTGTGGTCGAAGCGTTTAGCCTGTTCCGCCGCCTGTTCCATTGATATCACGACATCGCCGATTAAGTACGCGCCCGATTCGGGGTTTATGTCATAATTGCCGCTTTCACCCATAGGAAATGACAGAACATCCGTCGGGCCGTCTATATTTCTGAATTCTTTGTTTATTTTTCGGATGCTATCGTTATCGACAAAACGCACGCTTACCTCCGCCGAACCCTGAAATTTTTCAAGCTTCAGCGTGGCGTTGCAGCAGCGCCGCACGAGCATTCTTATACCTGTCGGTATTTTTACGGCTTTTTGGGCATCCGTAATGTTTACTTTAATTTTTTCTGTCATTTCGTTTCTTTGCCTCCTCGTGTTTTTCGTAAGCCTTTACGATGTCCTGCACAAGTTTATGCCTTACGACGTCCTTTTCGTTAAACATAACCGTCTCTATGTCATCTATACCCCTTAATATCTTTATGACCTCAACAAGCCCCGACCTTTTTCCGGCGGGCAGGTCTATCTGAGTAATGTCCCCCGTTACAACTACTTTTGAGTTGAACCCAAGCCGTGTCAAAAACATCTTCATCTGCTCGGGCGACGTATTCTGCGCCTCATCGAGTATTATAAAGCTGTCGTCCAATGTGCGGCCCCTCATATAAGCCAGCGGCGCGACCTCTATATTGCCCCGTTCCTGATACTTATGGAAGTTTTCGGCGCCGAGCATATCAAAAAGCGCGTCGTAGAGGGGGCGCAAGTAAGGGTCAACTTTCTGCTGGAGGTCGCCGGGCAGAAAGCCAAGGCTTTCGCCCGCTTCAACCGCCGGACGGGTGAGGATGATGCGGTTGACCTCTTTGCCCCTGAATGCGTTCACTGCCATCGCCACAGCCAGATATGTCTTGCCCGTACCCGCCGGGCCTACGCCCAGCACAATGGTTTTGCTTTTTATGGCTTCGATGTATTTTTTTTGCCCAAGAGTCTTGGGTTTTACGGGTTTTCCCCTTGACGTTATGCAGATGCAGTCCGCGATCATGGAGGACAGCTTATCCTCGCTGCCGTCGTCAACAAGGGACAGAACGTACCGCACATTCTGTTCGCTTAATGTTTCGCCCTTGTTTATCAATGTCAGAAGGCCGTTTACGGCTTTTATGGCGCTGGCTACGTTTTCGGCTTCGCCCGCGACTTTGATGTCTTCTCCCCTGTTTGTGATATTGACCGAATACTGCCTTTCTATAAAGCGGATGTTTTCGTCGAAGCTCCCGAAAAGGCTCACGGCCTGCTCCATTCGGTCAAGATTTATTATTTGTTCAAATAACGGCATAATTTACTTCCACGCTTGTATTTTATATACAACTCTTAAAAACTTCGCGAAAACAGATGAAATTTGTATAATAATAACACAATAATATTGACAATGCAATAGTTTATGTAAAAAAACGTGATTATGTTAGATGTGGCTATTTATATTTCGATGATTATATACATATTGCACAATATTTTTGTAATTTCATCCGTTTTCATACTGTTTTGAGCCTCAATAAAATGTTTCGGGTTTGCAGCCCCGTCCGATACGGCGTCACGGCGTCAAAACCCAAACAAAAACCCCTGAAGTCGTTGCCTCAAGGGTTTTTTCGCGGTCACAGCGACGGGTGTTGAGCGTTATGCGGTTCACCCGGCGATACTTATTGTGCGGCTCACGGAATAACCGCCCATTTCGACTGTCACCGTGATATTGCCGGAAGCCACGGGGCCGTCGGCAGTAAGGGTAACATCAAATATACAGGAATCAAAATCGTGCCTGGTACGGTCTTCGACATACTTAAAATTGCCGTAAACTGAGGTGTCCCTGACTTTGCCGACGACGGAGCGGTAATCCTCAAGCACAACATCGGAACCATCCCTCAGAACGGCATCCGCGCTTATGCCGGCGTCGGAAACAGTGACATTTATCGGCAGGCCGGAGTCAAGGCCGACAGCGCGTACCGGGAATGTGACGCTCCCGCCCCCGACGAAGCTCACTTTGTTGGGGGTGTTGGCGAGAAGCCCGTTTTCAAGCTCGTCGATGCGCCAATACTGGCCGCCGTTGAAGGGGTTGGCCGTGCCGACGAACAGCCCGTATTCCGTGGGAAGCAGCACGCGCCCGCCGTAGTTATATTTATCTCCGAACCCGTCCACCGTCACGGGGTCGAAATTTATGCCGTCTTCGGTGCAGTAAATATCAAAGCCCGGCGGGTTCGATTTGTCGTTAATATACAAATTGCAGGCTTTATATGAGGCTATGGCCTTTTTGACGCCCGCGTTTATTTCCGTAGGGTGCCTGACTGCGGATATCAATAAATCAAACGCGAATTTCACGACGGCAAAGATATCCTTCGGTGAAGTCAAAAACTTGCAAAAGACTTTAAACGCGCTTAACTCGCCCCCGCCTGAAAAATACGGGATATAGTCAGAGAGCTGTTCAACGGCTTTTGCGATGCTCGGCAGTATTTCGGCTGAGACTTCTTTGCCCGCGCCGCTGAGGAAAGCGGTAATTATAAACCCGATGTTGCCTAAAGCCGCTTCTTTGAACACGCCTGTATCCCACGTGGACACATAGAGCTTGCCGTTATGCTGCGCCATCCACCATGAATACTGGTTGGCGCAGGCGTTTTCAAAGCTGTCCTCGCCGGGGAAGAAGCCGCCGCGCTGGCTGCCGATATGGGGGACAAGCGTGCCGTCGCTATATTTAGCGGCGCGCGGGCCGTCCTTTTCGCCGACGACAACCTCCCAGTTGTCGTTTTTGTCAAAGCGGTATATCTGTGTGGGGAAGAACAGCATATCCATCGCCAGATCAACCTCGCCGACGGCCAGGGCCGCCAGGAAATAGGCTCCGCCTATCAGCGTGGTCACGTAGATGTATTCATCGCCGTCAAACTCGGCATAGAAGGGGGAGCAGCCCATAGGCTTGCCGACGCCCATGCTGGGCGGGAACATAGCCCCTTCTTTTTCACCGACAATCTGCCGCATGGCGGTCACGGCGCCTTTCGGGCCGTCCGCAGTCAGCTTGTATACGGTAAAGCCGCCACCGGCTTTTTGATTCATCCAGTCGCCCTGGACGCCTGACGAAGAAACGGTGCTGCTGTCAAGGAAGGCGTAAAGATACCCGTTGAAGCCCATCATATCCCAGATGGCGTTGTTGCCCTCCCCAAGCTCGGGGAACTCCTTGAGGTCGCAGGCTGTCCAGCCGACCCGGCGCAGGGCCGGATTGGTGGCCTGAATTTCCAGCGGGGTCATTTGATAGTCCGGGTTTTCGCGTATTTTCTGGAGAACGCCCAGCATGACCAAAAAGTTTTGGCTTTTGTTCGTCAGGCCCGTACCGTCGGTGATAAAGATATTTGTGTCGAAGGTGCCGATATACAGTTTGTCGTTCAGCACGCAGGCGGCGCGGAAATAGGAGTTGTTTTCTTCAGGGATCTGATCCCAAAAAACGATTTCGGGGGTGTCGCCGGGCTTGAAGTCGGATTTAAAGCGCAGTATAAGCGTGTAATTGCCGGGATAGGGAAGCGTCGTGCCGGTTACGACATAGAGGTCGCCGTTAAAGACAATCATGCGCCGCCAGCCCGCAACCAGCGGGTTTTGATACATCTGCTCCCATTCCCCGCTTGTTTCGCCGACCTTTTGGCGATAAATCCTGCCTTGGTAATTCGCCGTGTCGATGGGGGGTATCCCGATCAGCTCGTTGAAATCCAGCCCCAGCGAAGAACCCATGTTGTTGACTACCGTGACAATGCCGCCGCCCATGTCGCGGGTGGTGCCTGCCCATATGTAGTCGCCGTCGTCCTGCCTGAACAGCTCTGTGCTCCATATATAGCTGTTGTGCCTGCCGATGTACTCGTCCGCGGTCAGGCCGTCAATAATGCCCGTGCCAACCCTGTCGGGGTTTGACATCTTTTGGGCGGCCTGCGATGGCACGGCCAATGGGAACGCCATCATAAGGGCAAGGGTCAGCGCAAGGGCGGTTTTTGCTGTTTTTTGCAATTTTCGCATAAATAGCATCTTCTTTCAATAAAACTTTTCATAGAAATGTAATTACTACTATAACACAGATCTTGACGCATTGCAATAAGTATTTAGGTTTTTATTAAATAATTTTTCACATTTCTTTAACGTTTCTTAAACATCAGCTACATTCATAATTGCAAATGCATACGTTTATAAGAACCTGACCCACTAACGAAATTAAAATTTCGAGTGGGTACCCCAGAACCTTGCAACTCGAGCAGGGAGATATGGCTCACCTGCTGAGATAGATAGAACACCCCCCCCCGCCTATAGAGGCGGGGGACATCTTTCTTTCGTTATAACCCGCCTTCAACTTCAAAAAACCGTTCAAAGCCTATATCCTCCTCGCAGACGCAGCTGCCCGCCGCGACTATTGTTTTTCCCGTGTCCGAAATTTTCAGCGCGCGTTCCCTGATATCAGCGCCCGCAAGCTCGGCCTGTTCATTCCTGTAATATCTGAAAAGAGCCGCCAAAGCCGCTTTTTCCGCCGATATCTCGGTTCTGCCGTCCGAAACGACGGTAAAGCTTTCCCTTGTAAGCCCTATAGGCACAGCCGCGTCCGCAAACGAAAGCATAAACGAGCTTTTAAAGTAAATATCACAGTTTTTTTTATGTCCCAAGGGCGCAAACGGCATTTCTATTGATAAAATTGAAATGCCGTACCTGTAGCGGATGCGTTCAAGCGCGTAAAGCCCATCGCCTTTACTTTGTGATGCGGAAACCACATGCGCCGTGCGGGCTAAAACACAGCCCCGCGAACGGACAAATTCAGGTCCCGCAAGCATTTCGACTTTACCGCTGATAAGCAGGTCGCCTTTCAGCACGGCGGAACCGGCGCTCATAATACCCGTACCCGAATAGCTTTCAATTTTAAGTATTTCTCCGTCCGTTTTCGCTATGATATCGCTCGGTTTTTTGGTGTCTATTATCTCCGGGCGGGCCTTTCGCTCCCTTAATTCTATGTAAGCCGTGCTGCCGGACAGATTGACCGTCACCCACGACAGCGAAGGCAGAAGGTTTTCAAGCTCAACCTCAACGTTATGCGTGTCAATTTTGCTCATTCTTGCGCCGTTTTTCACATTCAGCTCTTCCAGCGCCGAAATTACTTCGTCGTCGGTCAGGGTTTCGTTGCCGTCTATTTGAATATTCCAGAGCAGTGTCGAAAGGTACATCAAAAATATGACTGCAAGCGCCCCGCCGACCACAAACCCCGTGCGCTTGCGGTACCGCCGCTTAAAAAACGGAAAGCCGGATTTATTTATGATCCTGACGCGCATACCGGAGTTTCGTGCAGGTTTTCGGATGTTTTTATACCCTGCGGCCGTAGTAAATCCATAGAGCTTGTCACCGATGGATTTCACGTCCCAAAGCGGCAGGCCTTTTTTGGCCGCGAGATTAATAAAACGCTCAGGGAAACCGCCCTCGGCCGAAAATCTTACAAAGCCGGTCAGATATCTGATGATTCTAATTATAAACATGCTTTCTCCTTTAATCAAACTCCACCGAAACAATTAGCCCCTCAACCACCGCCTGGCCCGATGCGAAGGTTTTCATTTCAAGGCCCATGCCTTTGAAAACGACGCCCCGCGCGCCGGTATTTATCCTTACCGCCGTGTCGGAATATTCAAGCACGCCTTTGCAGCCCTGCAGTACGGCCTCTTTGTTGCCTGACATTTCAAGGTGGAATTCTTCGTTTACCGACGATGGGGGCATATCAAGCTCCCGCAGTATTGTCCTCGCGACGCCGCATTTTTGTTTTTCTTTGTTTTGGCGCATTTTTTTCTGACACCTTTCATAGGAGCGTTTCCCGTGCATGATTCCCGTGTATAAATTTAAACTTTAATAATATCACAGCTGTAGGGGAGGGCCTCGTGCCCCCCATGATGATAGCTATAATTTTCGCATAGCTATCATAAAAATTACAGTTGCACATGCGGGCGGAGACAAGCCCCGCCCCTACGGGATTTGTATATATTTATGCTAATTTTAACAAAAATATAGCAATGTATTAAAATCAGAACAACCCTCATATATTAAAATATGAAAAATTTAAAACTATTATTAATCATAATTTCCTGCCTTGCCGCCGGTTTTTTAATGCTTTCAAACCCCGGCGTGGCGGTATCGGGCGTAAAAAACGGGCTTGCGCTTTGCGGAGGGGTGCTGATACCCTCGCTTTTCCCTTTTATGGCGCTTTCGGGCTTTATTTCGCTCCCGCAAATAGCCGAATATGCGGGCAGGCCTTTCGAAGGGCTTTGCCGCGCCCTTTTCGCCCTGCCGGGTGTATGCGCCCCCGTTATTTTGCTTTCGCTGACGGGCGGTTACCCTGTCGGCGCCCGCATGACGGCGGCTTTATGCGGAAAAGGGCTTATAGGCAAAAACGAAGCCCGCAGAATGCTTGATTTCTGCGTGAATTCCGGGCCTGCATTTACCGTAGCGGCCATTGGGGCCGTTATGCTCGGCTCGGCCCGCGCTGGCTTCCTGTTGTTCGCTTCCTGCTGCGTGTCTTCTCTTGCGATAGGCATGGCAGGAAGGTTTTTTTCCCGGGAAAACGCCCCGGTAAAATTAATAATCGGTAAATCACGTAGGGGTGGGCCTCTTACCCGCCCGGCAATCAGAACAAAATCAGGGGCGGGTACGAGGCCCGCCTCTACGGGTTGCGGAAACACCCAAAAATATGATATTCCGATTTTAAAAGGATTTACACAGGCGGTGAGCGGAGCGGCGGAGGCTATGATTTCCGTATGCTCATGGGTGATCCTTTTTTCCGCCCTCACTTCCCTTTTGAACGGATTTATTAATAACAGAACGCTTCTTTTTTTTATAAATTATTTTTTTGAAGTCGGGAGCGGCGCAGAAAAAGCCGCCGTTTCGGGAAACATCCGTCTTGCCGCCGCCGTTCTGGGCTTCGGCGGGTTTTCCGTCGCGTTTCAGGTTCTCCCTTATGTGTCGGTTTGCGGCGCGTCTTTTTTCAGGTTTTTAAGAAGCCGGGCAATCCACTCCGTTGCGGCTTACGGCGCAATGAGCGTTTT
>WREG01000033.1 GCA_009779455.1 Oscillospiraceae bacterium | reverse complement strand
TGCCCCCATATGCCGTAAGCCGTCCTGCCTAGGCCCATCAACACAGCGAAAAGGCACGGCCCCGCAAGGTCGCCGAAAAGCTTAGGCACGCCCAAAGCTTTTTCCGCAAACAGCGACGACCACTGGGACATTGTAATCTCCGAAGCCCCGGCGCACATCATAAGAACGAGCGCAAAAATAAATATATTTGTGTTAAACAGCCGTTTAAGCGGCGTTTTTTCATGTTCCGCTACGGTTTCGGGCAGCGGCACGCGCGAAAAACGGAATAAATTATAAAGCGGTATGGCAGACCATAATATAGGTAAAATGAACCACCGCCCCGCGCCGATAAACCGCAGAACAACCGTAGTCCCGAATACGACAAGAACCTGCCCCCAGCAATAAAAGGAATGCAGGAAGCTCATGGACGAGGCTTTGCCGGAATCGGGGCTTTTAGGCAGCGCGTCAACGATCGGGCTGATGATGACCTCGATAATCCCTCCGCCGAAGGCGTAAATCACGACAGCTGCCATAAGCCCCGTGTAGGGACCCATTATGCGGGGCAGCAGCCCGAGGCAGACAAGCCCCGCAAAGCTCAAAAAATGCGCGGTTACGCCCGCCTTGCGGTAGCCTATACGGTCAACCGTCCGCAGAGCGATAATGTCGGCGGCTATCTGCACACCGAAATTTATAAGGATGAGCCTTCCGAGCATTTCGTAAGTGATGCCGTATTCGTTTTGAAAAACGATGAAAAGCACGGGGGCGAGGTTGACGATTATCGCCTGTGTTATGTAGCCCAGGCAGCAGGCCCGCAGGGTTTTTTTATAAGTTTCCATAAAGATGTTTATCCCTTAAATAAATACAGGCTCATAAAAATAATTTCAACAAGCTTAAACCCTTCCACTGTCGAAAGCGGGCCGAAGGAGCTTATTTTCAGCCCCCCGGCTTCTTTCGCCTTTTCTTTTATCGCTTTAACCTTGTGCGGCAGCAAGTCGTAAAAGGCGATTTGATATATGAAATAAACCGCCGTATACAAAAGCCAGGGCTGGAGCATCGTAAAACTGCCGCCGCACATGATTTGATAAACCAAAAGGGCGGCTCCGGCCGCTATTATGAAAATACTGAACTTCCAGCCGCCTTTTACCTTCGGCATTTTATCCCCGTTGCTCACAAGCTCGACCATCAAAACCCAATAAAGCAGGAATACGCAGACCAGTTCGGAGTAGCGCTGCGCGCCGAGCAGCACAAGGGGGATCGAAAGATATGTATAAACAACCTGCTGCGTGATATCGCCTATGCGCTCGGTATTTTTCGGCAGCTTCTTTTTTAGCAGGAGATATAACAGCCCGGCTAAAAAGTCGATGCCTATGGCAAGGCCGAACATCGCCCAGCTAAGGGTAAATTCCCTGCCGCCGAGGGGCTGCCACAAGCCCCCGCTTTCTATAACCGCGATATGCTTTTGCAATTCCGGGAATGCCAATGCGAAACCCGCGCCGATGCCGATAAAGCCGACCGCGCCGAGGGTGTTCTCCATGATTTTCCAGTTATCTATCATCCCTTTTGTCTGCATGGAGCCGAATATGTATTTTCCGCCCTTCGATGAATTCTTTGAATTCATTGGATACAGGCTTTTATGCATCATATTAATGCCCATTACCCAGCCGACAGAGCCGCCCAGCATTCCGAAAACGCAGAGGTAAAGGGCGAAACGGTCGCCTTTCGCGGCCATGAACACGATAAGCTCCAAAAGCATCATAACCATGCCGCCCCATTCCTCCGGGCGGTTGCGGGAGATGTATATGCGGGGGAAAACGCCGTTTTCAGGGTCAAAGGGGCGGTTTGCTATGCGGATGCCAAAGCCGCGGAGTATGGGCATAAGGGCGAACAATAAAATTATTTCGCTGATTTTATAAAAGCCCGCCGCGGAAGAAAAGGATATCCCCAGGACAGCCCCCGCGATGCCAAACCACAGCGCGCCTTTCAGCGCAAGCCCAAGGTTCCCTTTCAGGGGCTTAGGGGATTTTTTCCCGTCCTTGACGAATTCCATAGTCTGTGCGTAGGTTTCGCAGCCGCCCACGAACATGCCGAGCGCCCCGGCGGCGGCGAAAAGCCAAAACCGCTCCCGCAAAAGCGCAGAGCCTGAAAACCATGCCAGCAGCAGCCCAAGCATGGCCCCGGGGAGCATAGCCCCCCGTTCCTTGCCCAGCGTGGTGCCGCGCACCGCCCAGCCGTAAGAGCCGGCGGCCGCCAGCATTATAAAGAACATAGGTAAGTTGTCTATAGCCATAATAGGTATCCCTTTCCGTATCCTGTAGGGGCGATCATTAATCGCCCGCAAAACAACACATTTTTATTCGTAAAAATGATATTTCATTTTTGTTTCCCGGAATTTTTCAATTCCGGGAGCATGGGCGGAAATCAAAGATTCCGCATCGTGCCTTTTCAAGCGAAACGCATCTGTCCCAAGCAGATTGTCGATATAATATGTATTGCCATTTTTGCCGTTTGGGATAAACTCCAGTTTATCGGGATGGAGTTTCCATATTTCTTCCAACAGCAAAAGCCCCAGCCGGAACGGCTCGCATATGGTACGGCCGGTTACGTGTATCTGCACGGCATTGCACAGCTTGTTTTTATATTTGTCAAAGGTTGGCGCAAAATACGCCTTACGCAAAACAGCGCCGGGAATACCTCTTTCCGCCATGTTTTTCACTAATTTGTCCGTGTCAAGCCACGGTGCGCCTATAAACTCAAAAGGTTTTGCCGTCCCGCGCCCTTCGGACACGTTTGTGCCTTCAAAAATGCAGGTCCCGGCGTATGCGAAGCAGGAATCTGCCGTGGGCAGGTTGGGTGAGGGGGGAACCCATTGCAAACCGGTCTCGTCGAAATATAAGGAGCGTTTCCAGCCTGTGACGGGGACTACTGTCAAATCGCAGTTTATATCCGCGAATTCGTTTATATACCGCGCGAATTCGCCTATGGTAAGGCCGGTGCGGGCCGGCAGGCCGTATCCCCCCACGAATGAGTCAAAAGCGGGTTCGCAGATAGTTCCTGCAACCGTTTCGCCGCCCAAAGGGGTTATGCGGTCTAATACGACGACGGGGACGCCTTTTTCGGCGCAAGCTTCCATAATATTCGCCAAGGTGTACAAAAAGGTATAAAAACGTACGGAAACCTCCTGCAGATCCACGGCCATAACGTCGATATCTTCAAGCATTTTCGGAGCGGGGCGGTTTTTCCCGCCGTAAATGCCATAAACGGGGACGCCCAGATTAGTGTCTGTATAGGAGTTCACCTTTACCCCAGCTTCCATATCCCCCCGTATGCCGTGTTCGGGTGCGAAAAGAGCGGCAAGCCTGTAATTTTCCGCCAATATTTCGGCAGCCCCTGTTAAACCGCGGCTTACGCTCGCCGGGCCGCCGGCAAAACCCAGCCTTTTGCCCTTTAAAAAGCCGTCAATTTGCCGGATGTTGTCTATGCCGTTAAGAATTCTAATAAAAATCACCGTTCCGCTGTCATTATCGACAATTATAGCATAAGAGGACGTAAAAAAGCAAGAAAAATAAATCGTTGACTATTTAAAAGAAAAGTAATATATATAGCGCCTACCGTAATAAAAATGCGGCAGGCGCTGTTTTTACATTTTACATTTTACATTTTAAATCTTACATTTACTGCGAGCATCTGAACGAATACTCCGCAGCGGGGTCTGCCGCGAAATAGGTAAACGCGAAGTCGTAAAGCCCGGAATATTTGTCGTAATACACCGTGTAGCCGTCGTAGCCGTTTGCGCTTGCCAAATCGACGGGAACCCAGTTCGTACCGTCAAACGCCTCGATGGACGGGCATTCGTTTGACGTGAAGCCGTTCACGCGGACGCTCTGCTTGTCTTTGCCGCCCGTGAGGGTGAATTCCGCTTCATTGTTGTCGGCTTTGACAGTCGGGACGATTTTGTCGCCGAGGACTTCGCCGACCGCAGCCACGGCCTTGTAGCGGTTGACCGCGCTGTCAAAACGCACGGCCTCAAGGTTGCCGTTCTGCTTTTCGGAAACCTTGCCCCACGGGAGCAGTATAAGCTGAACGCTTATGGTGTCGCCCGCTTTGAAGCTGAGGCTCTCGGCATTCAGTGTCAGCGCGCCGTTGTTTTCCTTGCCGTCAAAGTTGTTCCTGAACACGAAATTGCCGTCCCAAACTTCGCCGCCGGAAATTATTTCGCTGTCCAAGACGATTACGCCCATATTCGCGCCGTAGCCGTCGGTCGCGTGCTTTATGGCGTCTTTTTCCGCCATGTCGTAATAGCCGAAATACGGGTTGTCCTTGCCGAGGACGAGATATTCCGTCGAGGCGAATACGCCCGTCTTGTTCGCTTTCGTGGCGGGGGTGTTCGACGCGTCGAGGTATTCCGACTTTGTAAACACGAGGTCGCGGCTGTTATACTCGAACAGCGAGAAATCCTTCTTGAAATTCTTGAAGGATATATCCCTGTTGAAGGTGATATCCACTTCGTAATATGTGCGGTTCTCGTCCTGCTGCGGAAATTCAATATGCCGCAGTGTGTAGTCGTAGGAGCCGCAGTCGGCTGTGTAGCTGTATTCGATATCGGCGTAGTTAAGGCCGGAGGATTTGATATTCGAGCCTGTGTATTCGCCCTTGACCGTGTCTTTATTAAGCAGGGAGCCTTTATATGTCATAAACATCGGCTTTGCCACGGAATTGAACTGGGGCTGGCCGGACCACATTATGCCGCTGGGGCCGCGGAAATCGGGAAGGAGCCACGCGTCCTTGCCGTAAACGCCGTAGGGGGCTATGCAGTTGGATTCCGTTACGCCTGTCGAAAGATGGTAGTATGAAACATGGAATTCAATTGACGAAAGCTGTTTCAGCGGGAACTTGCCCCAGTTCTGATAAAGGTTAAGGAGCGTAAAATCAACGGTTTCGTTTGCTTTTACGGAAATCGGGAAGAAGGAGTCGCCATATTGGAAATCCATGGTTTTGGGGTTGCTGTAGAAATTCTCCCCGCCGTCGCCCTGGAAGTTTTTGCAGACCTGGACGTTCATTGCCGCCATCCTGCCGTCGCCGTCGAGCAGGGCGCCCGCCTCAAGCCCGCCGCTCCTGCCGTTCATGCGGATATAGATATCGCGGTCTTCGGCATCGCCCGTTATCGATATGGGGGCGGCGAAATGGACGTCGGGTTCATGGTAATATGCCCGGTTGAAGTCGGAGCCGTCCATTGCGAAGCCGTAGCTGCCGCGAAGGGGTTCGTAACCGAGATAGACGTTGTTGGAGTTGCCCGAGCCGGCAATAATCCCCGTCAGCGGGTTGCGTTCAAGGAAGGCCGCCCGGTCGATGCCGTCAAAATCATGGGTTTCGTCGTTATATATGCGGCTGCCGAAACGCACGTCGGTGAGATAGTCGGACGGGCCGGACATATCGTTCTTTTTGACGCCCGTACCGGGGGTGAAATCCGCCATTTGGGTGACTGTGTAATAACCGTTTTCAAGTTTTATACTGGTCGACGCGGTGGAGCCGTCAGGGGGGATAATAAACCCTGCCACGCCGACGCCATAAATATCAAAAGCTACATATTCGATGGTAGCTGGGTCGTAATCGTCAAGGGAATTTTTTATGCCGTCCTTATCGCGGATTTGTATCGCATTGACAGTATGTTCAAACACTTTCGTTTCCGCGCCGAAGCTCGCGAGTTTAGTCGTCGCCTCGCTTGCTAAAAGGGCAAGCTCTTGATAAAGCCTGTCGGAATAAATATGGTAGCCTTTGTCGAGCCAGAACAGGTTTTTTGACGCGTTTTCAAATTTTAAGTCGCGGATATGGCTCTCATAATAGTATTCGCCGAGTCGTATGGTGTTGGGACGGGCGTTGTTAGGTGTTTTTGAAGCGTAATACTTGCCGCCTGAGGTGTCGGTGTAGAAAGCGTCGAGGGCGCAGTCAAAATACGCGTTGCCGTCCGGAGTCATAAGAGTTCCGAGTTTAACAGGCGTGGGGTAGTCAAGAATAAAAAATGAAACCGGGTATGTATCCGTAAGCCCGTGATATAATTGCGCCACGCTGTTTTTCATTATGTAGCCGCTGCGCTCCGCGTCGGAATACACGGCCTGCACCTGATTTTTCGCCTCGCTTGCGTATAAAACGCTGCCGGACAGGTTGGAGTCGCCGTCGATATAGTTCACTATATCATATTCCGGTCCCGGTACGGGCGCGGGTTTGTTGATCTCTCCCACCGTTACAGTGCTGAACAAAGCCATGATTGCGGCGCAAATCCCCGCCAGCCATTTCATAATTGCATCAAACATGATAAAACCTCCAAATTCAATATTTTAACAAATATCATTATATAATAAAGGGAGGAAAATTGCAAGCGGTTTTTTCAAATTAGCCCCTTAAATATTCAATTTGCCCGCCCGTCAGGGAAACATTGGCCGCCTCGACCGCTTCCCCGTACTGTTTTTCGTTTGAAAACGCGGTGACGGCGCAGGTCGGCACGTTTTCGTCGCACATAAGGTACGCCAGAGCCAGCGCGCCGACTGATACGCCCAGTTCCCACGACAAATTTTGAACCCTTTCCGCCCGGCGGCGGTTTTCAGGAAGCCAGCCGTAGCGGTTCGTCAAAGAATCTGTTGACTCGCCCGCTGAAAGCTTTGAAAAAAACCCGTGGGCGCTCGATGACCAGGCCATGACCGGGAATTTTTTGTCCTTATACCATGAATATTCCGCGCCGTCCATGATGACGTGGGACAGGTCGCCGCTGGCGGCGGGCGTCGTCAGGGCGAGGCTGTGGTGTATCTGGCTCACGCTGAAGGGCGTCAGCCCGTTTTCCCCCGCGAATCTGTTGGCCTGCATAATGCGCCGCCCCGTCCAGTTTGACGCGCCGAGCAGGCGCACCTTGCCCGCCTTTACGAATTCGTGCAGAACGGGCATGATTTCCTCGACGCCGCGCTTGATGTCGTCCCTGTGCAGGAACAAAATGTCAATATAATCCGTCCCCAGTTCCGACAAACTTGTGTTCACGTCGCCCCTTATGTCCTCCGGCGCGAGCCTGTGGGGCGGGTTTTTGATTTTGCCGTCGTAATGGGCGCATTTCGTGACCAAAACGATTCTGTCCCGCTGCTTCGACCGTATATATCCGCCCACGGCCCTCTCGGCCAGCCCTCCGTCATACATCCGCGCCGTGTCGATGCAGTTCCCGCCCGCGTCCAAATAAGCGTCAAGGTACCATTCCGTAAACCCGCATCTTTTTTCGTCCGTAAGCCCGTTGTGTCCGACCGCTAATTTAGTGATCGAAAGCCCGTCTTTCGCGTTTGACAGTTTAATTTCTTGCATGGCAGTTTCCCCCTGTTTCGTTTTTTTACATAATACAAAAAAACAAGATAAAAGTCAAGTACGCTAAATAAATAATATATATTGACAATTCATTATAAACATAATATAATAATGGTAAAATATCATTAGAAATGAGGCATTATTATGGCAAAAACAATACAAGTGCGTGTGGATGACGATTTAAAGGATAACGCGGATTCTCTGTTTGCGTCCCTGGGTTTGGACACGTCAACAGCCGTGCGGATGTTTCTTGTAGCGGCTATGGAAGCGGGCGGCATCCCTTTTAACGTAATGCGCGGCAATAACCGTGACGCGGCAATTTCAGAATTGCTTGCGCGGCAGAAAGCAGGCGCACGGTTTTACACGGATGACGAGACAAGGCAGATGCTGAGATCAATAATTACTGAAAGCGGAGTATAACCGTTTGCAAATAATGTTTTCTGATGGAAAAAATCTTATGGAGGATTGATTATACATGAAAAAAATCGCCGTGCTTGCGGCTATGAAAATGGAAGCCGGGTGTTTGATTGGGCGGATGGAAAGCGCAAAAACCGAAAAAACAGCGGGCAAAAAGTTTTATCTCGGCAAAATAGGCGGCGCGGAGGCGGTTCTCCGCCAATCGGGCATGGGGATGCGGCGGGCGGAAAAGGGGGCGCGGGCGCTGATTGAGAATTATAAGCCGGACGCGCTTATTTTATGCGGGGTGTCCGGCGGCCTGACGCCCGATATCCGGCTCCATGAAACCGTAATCGCCACATCCTCGTCCCCCTGCCCGGGCAAAGCCGTTAAAACGGGCGCCGCCGTGAAAACGGACGAAAAGCTGGCGGATTTCGCGGCAAAAACCCTCAAACACGCAAAAAAAGCCCCCGCAGCGACCAGCCGGGGGCTGATTGTCCGCAAAAAACGCAAAGCGCGCATCGCGGCCGCCTTCGGTGCGGCCTGCATAGACATGGAAAGCTATGCCGTGGCAAAAACCGCGAACGAAGCGGGCGTACCGCTTTTGATAATACGCGCCATATCCGACACATTCGAGCCGTCCTCCCTGCTGGCGTTCCATAAAAACGGAAAACAGGCGGCGGAAAAGGCGGCGGCGGGGGTTGAGGCGGTTGCGCGGGGAATAAACCGGAATATGTTGGATATATAAAAAATTCATTCCTCCTCAAAAAACTTCCTAAGCCCCGAAATCGCCTTCTTCTCGATCCGTGAGACGTAAGACCGCGATATCTGAAGCTTCTCAGCCACCTCGCGCTGGGTCAGCGGCTCGCCGCCGTCAAGGCCGTAGCGCATGGTGATGACGGCGTGGCTTTTCGGGTCTTTGATCTCCTTGATAAGCCCCCTGATTTTGGCGGCGTTGAAATCCCTGTTCAGGTCGTCCGCGATGGTGTCCTCCGAATAAAGGGTGTCCATAATTGAAATAGGGTTCCCCTCCTTATTGCCCTCAATAGGCTCGTCAAGCGAAACGTCCTGCGCCATCTTCTTCAAATTGCGGAAATGCATAAATATTTCATTTGTAATTCGCTCCTTGCGGAATAATTTCTATCTCGCTGTTTTTTATATCCCTTGTCCCTAAAAGGCTTATTGTAATATTTTCGCCGTCGGAAAATATGGAAGGCGCAACCAATTTAATTAAGGTTCTTTTTGTACTTAAATCTAACTCGTCGAATCTCTCGTGTACAATATCGAAAAGGTTAAGCACAATCTTTGCGCTTTCTTCATCATTAATTGTATTTGTTTTTTCGTTGCTCAATTCCCTTATTCGTTTTTCAATCACACTATTTTTTTCTTTCAAGGCTTTTATTTCTTTTGTTATATCCTCAATTAAATCAACAGGGATAAGGGCTAATTTTTCAATTAATGATTTTATTGCTTCTTCATTCTGTTTTAATGTTGATTTTAATGTTTTCAATTCGTTGTAGGTTTCATCTGCTTCAACAAAATTGCCCAAAGCCAATTCTTTTATTATTTTATAAAGTTCACCGTCAGGCTTGATGATTTCTTTTATTTTTTCGAGTACAACTTTATCAGCTTCAAGTCCGTTTAAATTTTTACAGCTACATTTTTGTCTTAAACTCTTTTCTTTTAGCTCGCACATATACCTAAATTTTCTTATACCGTCATCAGTATATGTATTATCTAATTTGGGACGCATAAAAGAATTACAGCTGCTGCAACGGATTATTCCCGATAATATTGATGTATTTGTTTGAGGTTTTCTATACCTATTATTTGAATTGCTATCTAATAATTCTTGAATAGCAATCCATTTTTTCCCTGAAATTATGCCTTTATGCTTGCCAATAGCAACAATCCATTGGTCTATGCTTCTGTTTTTAGTTGCTTTTCCGTGTGTTTGTAGTGTCTTATTATAAGCCATGATTCCGTGTTTTCCGTCAAAATCTTTATCATCAGCAAAAACCTCTACATTGTTTTTTCTGAAATATTCTAACATATCAATATCCGCACAGGCATAAACAGGATTCTTGAGTATATGTTTAAGTGCAAATCGAGTATAGTTAACCCCTGTTTTTGATTTTATATCGTTTTGAATTAAATATGTTTCAAGTTTTGTTAATGATTTTAATTCTAAAAATTTGTCATCAATTAATATTATTTTTTCCTGCTCTTCGTCTATCGGTGCTAATTTATATAAGCTCTTTGATTTTCCATCAATTGTTATTTTTTCGATTTTCTCCGACTTAAATCCTGTTGGCGTTATCCCGCCCAACCATCTGCCTGTTTTTGCAAGCTCGGTCATATTATCTCGTATTCTCTCCGCTATGGTATCTCTTTCTAATTGCGCAAAAACAGAACAAATCATGAGCATTGCAACGCCCATCGGCGTAGACGTGTCAAAATCTTCTTTTAATGAAATAAAAGAAACGTCATATTCTGTAAGCTCGTCCTTTAATGTACAAAAATCTAATACATTACGACTAATTCTATCCAACTTATAACAAATGACGGTAGATATTTTTTTCTCCTTAATATCTCTTATCATTTTTTGAAATTGGGGTCTGTTTGTGTTAGCCCCTGTATAGCCCTCATCTTCATAGATTATGACGTCGTTTTCAATATCAATATCAAATTTCATTTGCAAATGTTTTTTGCACATTTCAATCTGATTTTCTATGCTCTCGCCCTTGCCCGTATATTTAGATTTACGGGAATAAATCGCCCTTTTTCTGTTATCCTTTTTTTCCATTATTATTACCTCCTGCATATTAGCATTTATTTTATTATATCACTTATGTCATATAAATCAAGAAGTATCTTAAGCCCCTGTTATTCCGTGATGTGATACATTTCCCTTGCTCTCTCAACAACGTTATCAAGTAATTTTCTTTTTGACAGATTGTCAACATTCATTGATTTTATAGTTTCAACAATTATTGTTGCTAAAAAAACATTAGAAGCATTTTGAAATTCTTTTATACCTTCTTCATCTTTTGGAAAATTAACAAAAACTTTCATTGCAATCCCCCCATAATAATATCTATGTCCCATATGGGAATTTTTGCCTGTCCCTTTGAACTTTCCAAATTGGGAGCGAACCGCAACGCGGTTTTGAAAAGGCTTACACCTGCGTAATCACGCAAAAATCCGCAGAAAATAAATGTCAAGGGTGAAGCGGAGCGGAATTCATAAAAATTATTTTGCTTGCCAAAAAAATTGTTACCCTTTACATTTATTTTTTGTGGGTTATACTTACGACAGCAGGGTAAGTCCAACCCATACCCCAACGCCCATTTTATGCAGGCACAAAAAATACCGCCTCTCGCTCGGACGAAAAGCAGTACATTTTATTTTACATGGATTATACTTACATAGCAGGGTAAGGAAATCAGTCTTTACAACATATTTTGCCAATCCATACCGCCATATAAAATTCTTTCTACATTTACTATTTTTCTATCATTATTAACTCTGTAAAAAACAATGTAGTTCTTTATAACTAATTTTCTAAAACCAGTGTGCTTTACTATTTCGGTATCAATAAGAGCAAATTTTTCGGGAGAATATTCTAAGCTTTTGATTCTCTCCTTAATAAGTTTAGAATACTTTTCAGCAATAGCAGGCTCTAATAGATTGTTTTTTATATATGATACGATACTTTTTAAATCGTTCTTGGCTTTCATTGATAATTCTATTTCATACTTATCCAATGCGATACCTCCCATGCCTATTTTGCTAATATTTCGCCTATTTCTGCAAAGGCTTCGTCAAGAGAGCAGACGTTTCCGCTTTCTGTATCTTTCATTCCCTCTTCCAATTTTTGTATTAAATCTTCTTTGCTTTTAATAACTAAATCAGAAGGGGCATTGATTTCGCTCATAATGTAGGCAAATTTAAGGTATTCCACATAGTCAATAACCTTACATGAAAGTTCTTCCGGCAGGGTCTCAATAATATCAAATAATTCCTGTTTTTGTGTAGACATTGTTTATCAACTCCTTTTTCTACTATTTATTATATAGCATTTTCAAAAATATATCTATACTTTTTCAAAATTTTTAATATATGGATTCTCCCATATCCCGCTGTTCAGCCTATACCGACACGCAAAAACAAACCGCTTTTCGCTCCGGGTGAGGAAACACGGAGAAAACGAAAAGCGGTATATTTTTTCTTTGTCGGCAATCTCGGTCGCTAAGGTGTTATGGGATAATATGGCTATTTGTCATATGCTCTATCCTCATAAGCCCTGCCGTCATAAGCCCTGTTGTCATAAGGAACAGGAGCGGGGGCATACGGGACATGCTCATTTTCAATCAGGGTTTCAAGCTGTTCAATCCTTGCTGAAATTCTCGGGTGGCTTGCGGTCATTCATTGAATTGTTGTGCTGTTGTCACCCAGCTTAATTTTTTCAAGAATGTATAATGCCTTTACCATTTCTTCGCCGTAGCCTAATTTATAGACGAACCTGTCGGCTCGAAGCTCGTTTTTCCTGCTCCCGATTGACATGGCAAACTGCATGACGAACATGGAGACAAAAATATTCAGTTCAAAGAATAGGCGTACCAAACGCACTACAAAGGCTAAGCCTTTTGATTCACTCTCAATCTCCCGTATTGTGTCTATGACAAAAAGAAGGATTCTCCAAACTAAAAAATATACCGTCACAAAGCCGTTCCCGATCATGGCATCTAGCTTCGCCGTCGTGTCAAGGTAAACAATGTGGGCTATCTCATGGGCGATAAGGGCTTTTAATTCGTCCGGCGTAAAAAGTTCAATCGCCCCCTTTGTAACGGCTATGGTATGCTTGCCTAAAGCACAGGCGTTGACGGTCATTTTATCTATGACGCATATTTCCAATCTCTCAATCGGTACTTTTCTCCGTACAGCCTCGTCGCATACCTCATGGAAAACCGGGATCAAAAGCTTCTTTTCTTCGTTCGTCTCAACTTTTCGCACTTTCTCCAATACCCGCAAAAGCTTTTCGCCCAAAGGGGAGAACACCACCAAGAGGGAAACAAAATAACCGATAAACGCAATAAGATAAGCCCTTTTTGTCCCGCCTAAGGCCAAAGAGGCGAAAACATAGTAAACGGCGGAGCATAAAAAATATATCGGGTTTTTTATGGCAAAGATTAAAAAATCATTTATCATTTTTTCTATCATATCTTCTATCACAAAGTATATCCCCTTTAAAATGGTTTGTTTACGCTGATTTTGTTTTGATACCCCGTATCTCTGGAAAGAAAAATACCCTCTCCCGTTCTCAAGGTCTTTATGTCGTCGGGGTGATACAAAAACTCCCTCACACGCTTTGCGCTGCCGAAGCCCGTTTCCGCCGTGTCAAGCCCCTTTTGCTGTAGCTGGTATGTAACCTCAAGCGTTGACCTCGTGCCTAAGATATTCGCCCAGTGCTCGGCGTTGACCCCGCTGTTCTGGCGCATGACAAGATAATTGTTGCAGTTCTCTATTATCTGCTCCTTGTATGCCTCCCCACAGGCAAAATCAAGGTCTGATAAACTCTGGGTTGACAGTACGCAAGTGACCCCCGCGCTCCTGCTCTTGTTGACCAAATCGGTCAGCCCTGTTGTCGTATAGCTGTTTATCTCGTCCATGATAAAAAAGGTCTTGGGTATTTTGTTCCTGTACAGCTCGCCGACCGCTTTTTTTGCGTCGATTAAAACCAACCTGCCAAAGGCGGGGCT
>WREG01000032.1 GCA_009779455.1 Oscillospiraceae bacterium | reverse complement strand
GGCGAGGGCGGTGAAAGCCGCCGCAAAATAGCTGAATTTGCCTATTGTCCCCGCAAGCTTCCCAAGACGGAGCTTCAGCGGGCTTTCCCGCGTTTCAAACTGTATTTCCGCCCCGATGCGCCCGTAAACCGTGTTGTCCCCCACCCCTGTCACCCGCATATAGGCCTCCCCCGCGCAAACCACGGTCCCTGAAAACAAAAGGGACGGGGCTGAGAAATCATCCGGCTTTTTATTCGCATCCAATGCCGCGTCGCAGGGATATTTTTTCGCCTCTCTGCTCTCCCCGTTGACCGAGGACTGGTCTGCGTCAAGCCTGCCCTCTATAATCACCCCGTCAGCGGGTATCCTGTCGCCCGGCTGGAGCAAAACTATGTCCCCCACCACGACTTCGTCGGCGGGAATCTCTTTCAGCCCCTTTTTGCGCCTGACGCGGCAGTTTACCCTTGACGCTTCCTCCTGAAGCTTTTCAAAAGCCGATTCGCTGCCGTATTCGGATAAAGTCGATACAAGCGTCGCCAAAAGGATGGCGGCGGCGATCCCGAACGACTCAAACCAGTTCCCCTGCTTAAAAAGAAAAATAACATTTATCGCAAGGGCTATAAGCAGTATTTTTATCATAGGGTCGCCGAAGCCGCTTAAAAAGCTTTTGAAAAAACCCCTGCTTTTCTGAAGGCTCAGGCGGTTTTCGCCGTATTCCTCCCGTGACCGCCTTACCTCTTCTTCCGAAAGGCCTTTAGCATCGTTATAATACATAGCCGTCTACCCCCATATATTATTTATATGTGGACAAACACAAAAAATTACGGCTTAGAATCACATATATTGTAGTATAATATAATTGATTTTTTTCATTTCCGTATGTTATAATTTTGTTGTCGAATTATCGGACTTCTTCGGAACGGACGGATTGTTTTGGAAACTGGGCGCAAAGCAAAAATCATAACAAAAGCTGTTAACCTGTATTACGGGGAACGCCACGCTTTGAAAGACATCACAATGGATATACCCGAACGGGCGGTTACGGCGATTATCGGCCCGTCCGGCTGCGGCAAATCGACGCTTCTGCGTATTTTCAACCGCATGAACGACCTTATACCCGGCGTTAAAATCAACGGCGAGATTTTATTGGACAATATCCCGGTTTATGATAAAAATGCCGACGTTGTTTCGCTTAGAAAAAAGGTCGGCATGGTTTTTCAAAAACCCAATGTGTTCCCTATGAGCATTTACGACAATATTGTCATAGGGCCGAGGCATCACGGCATAAAAAACAAGGGCGAGCTTGACAAAATCGCCGAACGCAGCCTTACGCAGGTGGCTTTGTGGGACGAATTGAAAGACAATTTGAAAAACCCCGGGCAGGCGCTTTCCCCGGGGCAGCAGCAGCGACTGTGCATCGCCCGCGCCCTGGCCGTGGAACCCGACGTTATATTGATGGACGAATCATGCAGCGCGCTGGACCCCGAATCCACAATGAAAATCGAAGAACTGATGCTGGAGCTTATAAAAGAATACACGATTTTGATAGTAACCCACAATATGGAGCAGGCGCTGCGGGTTTCCGACATGGCGGCGTTTATCATGATAGACGACGAAAAAGTGGGGCGTCTGGTGGAGTTCGCGCCCACGGCGGAGGTGTTCTCTTCGCCCAAAGACCCGCGGACGGAGGATTATATTACGGGAAGGTTTGGCTAATTTGTAATGCAGAAATAAAGTTAGGAAATTTATTATGAATGTATTATATTTAAAAAAAGCAATTATCATTTCATTGCTGATTCTTTCAATCTGCCTGCTGCCGTCGTGCCGCGGAGCGGAAGATCGCGTTATTGCCGCGGGTTCAACCTCCGTGCAGCCCTATGCCGAAATTTTAGCCGAAGAATTCGCGCTGGCATATCCTGATACGGAGATAGACATCCAGGGCGGCGGCTCGGCGGCGGGGATAACCGCGGCTCAGTCCGGCACGGCTGAAATCGGAATGTCCTCCCGCGCATTGAAGGATGACGAAAAGGGGCTTTGGGTCGTTGAGATAGCGAAAGACGGCCTCGCCGTAATCATAAACCCCGCGAATGCCGTTTCAGACCTCACATTGGAGCAGATCCGGGATATTTATACGAACGATATCGTCAATTGGGGCGAGGTAGACGGCTCCGACGCTAAAATACACATAATCGCGAGGGAAGAAGGCTCAGGCACAAGAAGCGCTTTTGAGGATCTTGTGATGGGCAAGGATCGCCTTATAACGCCGAAAGCTATAATCCAAGGCTCAAACGGCACTATAAGGCAGCTTGTCGCGGGCGACCCGAACGCCATAGGCTTCATTTCATTGGGCTTGGTTGACGGCACGGTAAAAGCGCTGCGGCTCGGCGGCGTTGAGGCTTCAAAGGAAAACGTGATAAGCGGCAGCTATAAGTTATTCAGGCCGTTTTTATTCTTGGCCGAACGCGAACCGGAAGGCCCGGCGAAGCAGTTCATTGATTTTGCCCTTTCGGAAGAAGGGCAGCGGATATTATCCAACGAAGGGTTGATCCCGGAATAAGAAGGATGGAATATGAAAAAATTCAAGGAAAAATTATCGGGCCGCATATTTTTCGCGCTTGCGCTTTCGTCTATATCGGCACTTGCGCTTATAACCGTATTTATTATCTATAAAGGCGCGCAGACCTTTATCGACGTCGGCTTTTTCAAGTTCATTTTCGGCATGTCATGGTCGCCGGGCAGAGACGAATTCGGGATTTTCCCGATGATAATAGGTACTGTGACGGTAACGCTGGGAGCGGCCGCGATAGGCGTGCCTATAGGTATCTGCTGCAGCATTTTCCTGGCTGAATTCGCGCCCTCCGCCCTGCAAAACATTTTCCGCCCCGCTATACAGCTGCTCGCGGGGATACCCTCGGTCGTATACGGGTTCTGGGGGCTTTTGTTTGTCGTGCCGCTCATACGGAATTATCTCGGCGGGCCGGGCCTCAGCATTCTGGCGGGGGCCATAATCCTCGCTATTATGATACTGCCTACTATAATAACCATATCAGAGGTATCGCTTATTTCCCTACCGCGCCATTATAAGGACGGCTCTCTGGCCTTGGGGCTGACCCAATGGCAGACAATATGCTCGGTGCAGCTCCCCGCCGCGAAATCGGGGATAGTCGCCGCCGTTATTTTGGGGCTGGGCCGCGCGATGGGTGAAACAATGGCCGTTATTATGGTTTTGGGCAACGCCGTCGCCCTTCCCGATTCGATTTTGGCCCCGGTAAGGACATTTACAACGAATATAGGCATCGAAATGGGCTATGCTTCGGGAGAGCACCAGCAGGCGCTTTTCGCTACGGGCATTGTCCTCTTCGTTATCATTATGATGCTGAACAGCCTTGCCCAGTACATCACAAGGAGGAAAGCAAAATGAAGCTGAGCCCGAAAACCGCCCAAAAGATCGCGAAAACGTTGATATGGTCAGCAGCCCTCTTTGTGCTGGTGGTTCTTGTCGCCATTATTTTATATATACTGATTAAAGGGCTGCCGATGATAAACTGGGGCTTTTTGACCGCTATACCGCGCGACATGGGCCGCTCCGGCGGAATATCATCCACAATAGTCGGGACGGCAATGGTAACGGCGGTAGCCATAGTAATAGCGGTGCCGCTGGGAATCGGAACCGCGTTTTACCTCGCAGAATACACCAAAGAAGGCATGATAACGCGTATTATCAGGTTCAGCGCGGACTCTCTGGCGGGCATACCCTCCATCGTATACGGGCTTTTCGGCTATATTTTCTTCGTCATATACCTTAAAATGGGATGGTCGGTCCTGTCCGGGGGGCTGACACTTTCTTTTATGATACTGCCGACTATGATACGCACTTCGGAGGAAGCGATAATCACCGTGCCGAACGCATACCGCGAGGCCAGCTTCTCCTTGGGCGGCACAAAATGGCAGACGATAATAAAGACTGTTTTCCCGTCGGCCCTGCGCGGCATCGCAAACGGGATAATTTTAAGCATAGGCCGCTGCATCGCGGAAACAGCCGCCGTAGCCCTGACGGCGGGCGCGGTTCTGCGTATGCCGACTTCCCTTTTGTCGCCTACCAGGACGATGGCCTACCATTTCTATTTGCTGGCGACGGAGGGCATTTCAATGGAAAACGCGTACGGGACCGCCGCCCTTCTGATTATTTTAATATTTTTTATTAATGTAGTCGTAAACGCGGGGGTCAATAAATTCATGTCAAAAGGGAAATGAACAGGGAGAAAGTTTGAAAAATTACGCCGCGCTTGCAAAGCTCTGCTATTCTTTCAAACTGCAAATTTTGTGCTTCGCAAAAATTTATAAAGGATGGATTATAAAAATTTTGAACGTTAAGATCAGCATAAAAAACCTGAATTTCTATTATAATGATAAACAGGCCATACATGATCTGAACCTGGACATCCCGGCCAATGAGGTCACGTCCGTCATCGGGCCGTCCGACAGCGGCATAACCACCCTGCTTCGGTCTTTGAACCGGCTGTGCGACTTAAACCGCGAAGCGCGGGCGGAGGGCGATATTCTGCTGGACGGGAAAAGCATATTCGGCAAAGAAGTCAACGTGACAGAGCTTAGGCGCAGGGTAGGCATGGTTTTTGACGTGCCGGCTCCCCTGCCGATATCCATTTTTGACAATATAGCATACGGCCCGCGCTTAAACGGCAAAAAAAACAGGAAGGAGCTCGCAGGCATTGTTGAGCAGTCGCTTTCTATGGCGGCACTTTGGGATGAGGTAAAAGACAGGCTGAACAAGCCGGCCATGAGCTTATCGGGAGGCCAGCAGCAGCGTTTGTGCGTAGCGCGGGTTTTGGCGCTTATGCCCGAGGTCATACTCTTAGACAGGCCGTGTTCGGGCCTCGACCCGATATCGACGGCTAAAATCGAGGAATCCTTGATAAAGCTAAAAGAGCGGTTTACCATCGTTATCGCCCCGCACAACGTTCAGCAGGCGGGCCGCATCTCCGACAGGGTCGCTTTTATGCTTATGGGGGATTTAATTGAAGAAGGGACAAACGCGTCGGTTTTTTCTTCGCCGAAAGACCGCCGCACAAATGATTATATTACAGGGAGGTTCGGATAATGAGGTTAAAATTTGACGAACAGTTGGACCGCCTCAACAATCTGCTGATCGAAATGGGGTGGCTTGTCGAGCAGGCTATCGCGGACGCTAATAAAGCGCTGGTCGAAAAAGACGTTGATTTGGCAAAAAAGGTAATCGAGCTTGACGACGAGGTTGACAGCAGGGAAAAGGAGCTTGACAGCCTTTGCCTCAGGCTGATAATGCAGCAGCAGCCGGTGGCAAGCGATCTCAGGTTTATTTCCGCCATATTGAAGATTATAACAAATCTTGAGCGCATCGGCGACCACGCGTCCGATATATCGGAGATAACCATATCGCTTGCGGGCAAGCAGTATATCAAAAAGCTGGAGCATATCCCCCAAATGGCCGACGCCGCCATAAAAATGGTGACGGAAAGCATCGGCGCCTTCGTTAAAAAGGATTTGGATCTGGCGAGGGAGGTCATAGCATCAGATAAATTTGTAGACAACCTTTTTGAAACCGTTAAAAACGATTTGATCCTTTTGATAAAAGAAAAGGCGGACAACGGCGACCAGGCCATCGATCTTATGATGGTGGCGAAATATTTCGAAAAGATAGCCGACCACGCTACGAATGTGGCGGAATGGGTCGTGTTTTCGATTACAGGGACGCATAAGGATATCAAGATAATGTAAATATTTGTTTTTTTCCTGATTTCCGATATTTCAGCGACTTTTCTGTTGACAGCAAAGAAAAAAATTGGTATAGTTTAGATATTGTTCAGTATATCATAAAAAAGGTGGTATTTCTATGTTTAACCTGTTTCCCGTTCCGCTCTATAAATTTTTCTCTTTTTTGATGCCCCTCATTTTATTCTTCTCAGGGAGCAGCTACGCATCGCTTGACTATTCCGATAAGCTGGGGAACCAGGATTACACGGGCCTTTGCGAAGCTTACGAAGACTATTTTAAAATCGGCGCGGCTGTTTATTCTTATGAGCTTGACGACCCGCGCCTAGTCGATTTTATTTTGAAGAATTTCAACTCCATAACCCCGGAATGGGAATTGAAGCAGTCCTCGCTGAACCCGGAAGAAGGCGTTTGGAATTTCGACCCGATGGATAAGCTTGCGGATTTTGCGCGCGAAAACAACCTGCAGCTCCGCGGGCACACTTTGATTTGGCCCGTGCAGGACGTTTGGATGCTTTGGACGGACGAAACGAGAGCGACGCCGGTTTCAAAAGAAGTCCTTTTTGAGAGGATGGACGAGTACATAGGCGTCGTTATGGGCCGCTACGGCGACGTCATTCATATTTGGGACGTTGTGAATGAGCCGTTCCATTATGACAGGTGGATGAGGCTGAAAGAAGATACCGATTATTTTAAAATCGCGGGCGAGGAGTTTGTCACCAAAGCGTTTGAATTTGCCGCAAAATACGCCGACGAGGATGATATTCTGATGGTAAACGAAACTTTCGTCGAAGGAAACGCGGCTAAAACAGACAATATGTTTTATTGCGTAAAAAAATGGCTTAAACAGGGCGTCAGGATCGACGGGATCGGAACCCAGGGCCATATGGGGACTATCAGCACCGTCCCGACCGACGTAAACTTTAAAGTCATCGACAAACTGGTAAAACGCTGCAAAGCGCTCGGCGTCAAGCTGGAATATACGGAAGTGGACATGAAAATCTACGAAAACGAGGCTCAAAGAACCGCGGAGCTACCGGAATGGCTTGAGGTTTGGCAGATAAACAAATACCAAAAGTTTTTCGAGGCGCTGAGGAGAAACAAAGACACCGTTATCGGCGCCACCTTCTGGGGCCTTGACGACGCCCACACCGTTATCAATTACGGTGCCGCGGCGGACAGCCCCAGGGACTGGCCGATGCTGTTTGACGACAACAGTATTCCCAAGCAGAATTTCTATGCGGTATGTGATTTTTAGGAATCGGGATTCAGGATTCAGGCATCATAAAAAGGCGGCCGATAATTTCAGCCGCCTTTTTAATTTTGAATGTTTTAAAAATCATTTAAATCTATGAACGTATAAGACTTTAATTTTCTTGATTTTTTTATTCCTTTATAATACATTATCCCGAAAATAACCGCCCAAGGGAATAAAATTGTTATAGACGAAATAAATATATGCTTGTTTATGAAAATTAACCTGTTCCCCATTTTCGGTATGCAATACACTACCTTCCCGACGACCATTCCTTCTTTTTTTGCATCGCGGTCGGGAACGGGGTTGTTTATGCCTTTCGTCACAAATAGAAACTGCCCCTCGTCGTTAACGCTGATTCCTGTTACGCGGTGCGTCAGGTATGAATCTTTGCCGCTTCCGCCCATATAAAACGTAACGTCGTCACCGATTTCTATTTTCTCCGGTAGCGCTTTTTTAACAAAAAGCATAGAACCTACGGGCAAGTCAGGTTCCATGCTTTCCGATTCAACATTAAAAAATCTGTATCCGAATAGATATTTATCAAATTTGTTGTTCATTGACACATACAAGAGCAAACCGAATATTATGCCAAAAATTAACAAATAAAAGATGCCATTGAACAAAATTTTAAACAAATTCTTTTTTTCAGTTTTATTTGCCGACGGTAAATCAAATGCTGCCTTAAAATCTGAGTTGATTTCATCAAAAGCTTTCGGCATCCGGAAATTGCTCCATTACATTATTTGTTGTAAATATCAGAATATGGTTTATATTGCTGGGCGGGGGGGATATCTTTTTCCGCAGAGTCGCTCATTGATGTAAAATCTTTGATATAATCCTGCAAGCGCTGGAGATTTTCAAAAGCCTGATTGTTTGCCTTCTTTATATTGTCAGCTTCCCAATAAGCGCGGTTGATTATCTCGGTGCGTTCCTTTTCGGCCTTTATCTTCATTTCCTGAGCGTAATTTTTTGCTTCTATCATTACCTGTGAAATCAATTCATCCTGATTATCTTTATATCTGTAAGCAGGGGGGGCTTGTACCGGCGCGGCCGCCATCTGGCTGTTAATAAAAGGCATCTGTTGATTCACGGGAGCCTGCGCCTGAAGCGGATATGGCTGTATAGGCTGATTTACGGGCTGTTGCTGCGGCATTGCGTACATATTTTGTTCGCCGGCGGCGGGCTGCGCCGCATACTGGGCGGGCGCGGCGGGAGGGGCGACGACAACGGAAGGCGCGGCTGCAACCGGGGCGTCCGCCGGCGGCTGAGCGGAGGGGGCGGGGGCTTCTGATTTAGCCGCCTCCAATTCCTTTTTTAATTTTTCAATCTCCGCAAGCGCTTTTTTATACTCGTTGCCCAAAGTGTTGATATACTGCATGACCTGCTCTTTGTTGTAGCCTTTTTTTTCTTCGTTGAAATTAATCATATTAAAATTCCACTCCGCTTTTAAATAAAATTTTTAGCAAAATACTCATTAAAAAGTAAATCTTCAGAGAAAGCAATATATACTTAGTCGAATTATATCGTTAAAGATAATATCATATGATCTTATCAATGTCAATACATTTTTTGCATTTTTTAAAATTTAATAATTTTTATAAATTAAATTTGATTTTTTCTTTTTCTTGATGTATAATAATATACGCAAAAAACGTAAATCTAATACTTTAACAAGGATGGTATAATATGACAGGTAAAGAACGCGCTTCGCGGATTTTGAAACACGAAAAAATTGACCGTATCGGCCTCTTTGAGCATTTTTGGGGCGACACATGGAGAAAGTGGCAAAGGGAAGGCCATTTAGCCGGGGATGAAACCGTGGAGGATCATTTCGGGTTTGACATCATCGGCTCGGGCCCTTTCAGGCTGGTCGCGGATCTGGATTTTGTCCCGGAAGTTGTGGCGGAGGATGAGGACACGATAACGTCGCTTGACGGCAACGGCGCGACGCTGAAACGGCACAAGCATCATGAAACCACGCCCGAGCATGTTGATTTTTCCGTAAAAGACCGTGTATTATGGGAAAAAAACATCAAGCCGCTGCTGACGCCTTCCCCTGAGCGAATTAATTTTGAAGCTTACAGGAACGCGAAAAAGAAGGCGGAGGAAAAAGGCAAGTTTTTCACATGCGGGGGCGTCAACGTATTCGAGAGCATCCACCCCGTTTGCGGCCATGTAAATATGCTCATGGGAATGATAGACGACCCTGATTGGATTGCCGATATGGTGGATACATACGCGAAACTTATCGTGGAGCTTCAAAAAATACTGTTCGAAGCGGAGGGCTGTCCCGACGGGCTTTGGTATTACGAGGATTTGGGATACAAAGGCAGCCCGTTCATGTCGCCGCAGATGTTCCGCGATATGATCCTGCCCGGCTATGAATACAGCTTCAATTCCGCGAAAAGCAAAGATTTGCCGATTATTTTCCACTCCTGCGGCTTTGTCGAGCCTCTTTTGCCCGATATCGTAAAAGCGGGGATTGACTGCCTGCAGGTAATTGAAGTCAAAGCGGGCATGGATTTGTTAAAACTATATGATTTGTATAAAAATGATATAGCGTTTATGGGCGGCATTGACGTAAGGGTCCTGTATTCCAACGATAAAGCCCTTATCGACAAGGAGCTTGAAGCCAAAATACCGATTGTGAAGCAAAACAACAATTTCTTCCTCCACAGCGACCATTCAATTCCCGATACGGTGGATTATGAGACTTATTGCTATTTTGTCGAGCGGGGTTTGGAGTTGGGGAAATATTAGACTTGTTCGGGAATTAATTTGAAAAGGAAAGAGACGCCATCCATGAAAAAAGTGAAATATATCCGAAGCTTGAAAGAATCAATCCCGACTGGAGCGCGTCGCTTTCGGTCAATTACAGCACGGATGACAAACCCTGCGGCATTATGTTCGCGCAGGAAGCGTATTCCGGCAAACAGGACGGGCGGTACGACCTGCTCACACAGCCGGGAGGCCTGTGGCTTCGCGTGAAAAATGAAAAAGAAGCCGCGCGCAAACTGCTCGGGAAGAAAAAAGCGGCCCCGTATGAATACTTCGCGGGGGAACAGGCGCCGATGCTTTGCGCCGCAAAAGAAAACGGCTATATGCAAAACCCGGGCGTCCACATACAGGTTGAATATCATTGCCACGCCGAATATGGCAAACCGCATCCCGCAAATTACGCGTATATCCCGGTCATTGAAATTTAAACGGCAGAAGGATTGACAAATTTAATATAAAATAGTATTATTTTATTTGTATAAAATAATACTATTTTTATTTAAAATGGAGTTGGGTGTTTTGAAAAACGGCAATATAGGCAATTTAAAGACCTACACAAAAACGGAGCGCAATATGTACGGGCTCGGCATATTGGGGCAAAACATACTTTACAATATAATAGGCGTTACCTTAGCCTATTATTTGCAATTTACTATTCTGATACCCGCGGCCGTCGTGGGGACGATGCTGACCATATCGCGGATATGGGACGCCGTCAACGACCCTATGATGGGCACTATAGTAGACAAGACTCGCACAAAATGGGGCAAATGCAAGCCTTACCTTATGTTCGCACCCGTTCCGGTAGGCATTTTTACCATGCTGGCCTTCGCCAACAGGATTTTTGACACGGGCAGGGGCACTTTCGAGGGCACGAACGCTTTTATTATTGTCTGGGCCGTTGTTACATACCTGCTTTGGGAGATTTTCTACACCATAGGCGACATCCCCCTATGGGGCGTTTCCGCACTGATGACCGAAAGCTCGCGGGACAGGGACAAGCTGCTTGCCTTTGCCAGGACGCTGGCGCTGATAGGCGGGGCCATAGGCCTAGTCACTACGCAGTTTTTGCCCTTCCTGTTAAGCGATATCTTTAAGGATAAGTTCGGTATGGAAGGCCAGGTCGCAGAGAGGTGGGGCTTTATCGTTTTCGCGGTCGCCTTTACGGTTATCGGCACCGCAGGCTATCAGCTGGCGGGGATTTTTGTAAAAGAACGAATCGCCTTGAATGACAAATCGAATACGATGCTCCAAAATTTCAAGATAATGTGGCGGAACAAGCCTTTCCGCCAAATCCTTTTATCTGGGATATTGGGAAGCGCGAAAAACCTCATAATGCTCTGCGCCATGCCCCTTGTCACATATTTTTACGCGAACAAGGACGCAACAAAGCAGATATTTTATTTCGCGCTCTTAGGCGGCGGCGTTTTGATAGGCAATATGGTTGCCATGAGCATGGTGCCTAAGCTGCTTACAAAATTTACAAAAAAAGATTTATACAACTACAGCAACCTTATAGCCGTGGTACCTTTTGCCGCTGTATTCGCCTTTTATTCCATCGCGCCCGGTATGATGATTTCCCCCGCTTTTCTCGGGATTTTCGCGGTATTGTTCACGATAGGCGGCATGTCTATGGGGTTGATGACCGTTTTGCAGTCCCTTATGATAGCCGACGCCATTGATTACGAGGAATACCATTACGGCGTCCGCACGGACGGGGTCTTTTTCGCGGGCCAGACCTTTATCGCGAAAATGACGGCGGGGATCGCCACCATAATGAGTACCATTGCGTATTCGATCGTCGGTTTTTCCGATTCAAATGTGGAAATCGTAAACAATTTCATTGATAACGGCGGCATAGCGCGGGAAAACCCTGAATTCGCCCCGTATTTCGCGGTATTGTTTTTCCTTGTTTCCATCCCTCCGGCCATCAGCAGTATTTTGACGGTTATCCCCACATGGAAATACGCCCTGAGCGACAAGGAGCATACGCGGATTATTGATGAGCTTAATGAAAGGCGGCACGGGGAAGATCTGAAAGTTGAGAGTTGAGAGTTGAGAGGTTATGATACACAAAAACATTGAATTATATGACGGAAAACCGCACATCCATATGACGGCCTACATCGCCGAAAAATCAAAGGAAATGCGGAACAATAAACGCGGGGCGGTTTTGGTCCTGCCCGGCGGCGGTTACGGGTTCACCAGCGACCGGGAGGCGGAGCCTGTGGCGAAAATGTTTTTCGCGGCGGGATATAATACCTTTGTCCTGCGATATTCCACGGGCGGGGACGCTTTTATGTACAATTCGCTCCTCGACGCCTGCCTTGCCATGAAAATCATCCGCGACAATGCGGACGAATGGAATATCGACAAGGACAAAATAACCGTCTGCGGTTTTTCAGCGGGCGGGCATTTAGCCGCGAGTTTGGGCACGCTTTGGAAGCTTGGCATAATAAGGGAAACCTTGGGATGCGAAAACGAATATATACGGCCGGACGGCATGATTCTGTGCTACCCCGTGATAACCGCCGGGGAAAAGGCCAACAAAGGCTCATTCAGAAACCTTTTGAAAAACGAAAACCCCGCAGAAGCGGAGCTAAATTTATTTTCGCTCGAAAAACAAGTTGACGCCGATACATGCCCGGCTTTTATCTGGCACACCGCCGATGATCAGAGCGTACCCGTTGAAAATTCGCTGTATTTTTGCGAGGCCCTGTCAAAATTCAAGGTGCCGTTTGAGCTGCATATTTTCCCGCGCGGCCCCCACGGGCTGTCAACAGCGACGGCAGAGGTCGCAAACAGGCCGGAGGAGGATATCCCCTACGTGGCGCGCTGGGTGGAGATGGCTTTGCTGTGGTTAGTAAACAGTGGCCAATGATTAGAAACCGCAGGAGCCGGATTCCTGCGGTTCTGTTTTTCAACCGCTAATTTAAAAATACTAACCACTAACCGCTGACCGCTGACCGCTTAACCGAAAAGGCTTCCATATAATGACGGCTTATGCTATACTCGAGCCGAGGTAGGAAGTGATTTCTATCCCGTCGGGATTAGGATTCACAATTGGGCCCCTCTAAATACCGCCGATTTCGTAGGGGAGGGCCTCGTACCCTCCCGGCAAATAAAACAAAATCAACGGGCGGGTACAAGACCCGCCCCTACGGGTCGCGATTTTTTAAGGTTTTTAGAGGTGTCCAATTTAAGATGAAAATACGGATCGAAATTGATAATACGGTTTGCGAGGACGAGGTTGTCATAAAATGCCGGCAGATAACCGGCTCCATCCGCAAAATCGAGCGGTTCATATCGGAGGAAGCTTCGGGGGCGCCCAATATCACCCTTTACAAAAACAACGAGGAATATTTCCTGCCGCTCGACGGCATACTGTTTTTTGAAACCGGGGGGGACTTTGTTTTCGCCCATACGGCCGACGACGCCTTCCGCGTAAAGCTGAAGCTGTTTGAGCTTGAGGATATCCTCTCCCCTCACTCCTTCGCCCGCATTTCAAAATCCGCCATAATAAACATCAACCGCATCCTCTCTATCGACCGCAATATTTCATCGGCGAGCCTCATACAATTTTATAAAAGCCATAAGCAGGTCTATGTGTCGCGTTCCTATTACAAAAACCTGCGGCAGAGGCTTGATGAAAGGAGTCATTATGAAATATAAGCACAGAAAAGTATTTTGGGGCCTGTTTTTGATAG
>WREG01000031.1 GCA_009779455.1 Oscillospiraceae bacterium | reverse complement strand
TCCGGCACCGGGAAAAACGCGTATGTCCCCGGCTATCATGTGGCGGGGAAAACAGGCACTTCAGATAAGCTTAACAATAAAGGCCAGTACGTCGCGTCGTTTGTGGGTTTTGCCCCGGCTGACGATCCGAAAATCGCGGTTCTCGCGGTTTTGGATGAGCCTCAGGGCGAAGCCCACGGCGGCGGGGCGGTCGCGGCCCCCGTAGCGGGCGAGGTGTTCGAGCAGATACTCCCGTATTTGGGTATTGAACCGGCTTATACCGATGATGAGCTAAAGCATCTGATATGCCAAACCCCGGCCGTGCTTAACAAGGGCGTGCAGGAGGCAAAAGCGGAGCTGATGTCCGAAGGTTTTACGGTAAAAGTGGTCGGGAACGGGCAGACGGTGGTCGGGCAATGCCCCGAAGGCGGGAGCATAGTCCCCCGCAACGGCGTGGTTGCCCTTTATACCGAAGCGAATTATACGGTACAGAACGCAAAAATGCCGAAGCTTACAGGGCTTTCCGTCACCGAAGCGAACAGGGCGGGATTGAATGCGGCGCTGAACGTCAAAATTTCAGGCAGCTCACTCTCCGGCTCGGGCGCGGTGGCTTACCGCCAAAGCGTGAACGAGGGCGACGAAATCCCGATCGGGACGGTGGTTACGGTTTATTTTAAGTCGAATATTGATGTATCTGATTAAAGAAGGGCAAATAGAAGATGAGATTGTCCGTCATATTAAAGGATATCGAGAAACTGAATAATTTCGTTGACACGGATATAACGGATATCTGCGACAACTCCGAAAAGGTTACGCCAGGCTCGGTCTTTGTTTGCATTAAAGGAAAGAATTTCGACGGGCATACGGCGGCGGGCGAGGCTTTGGCGAAAGGCGCGAACGCGCTTGTTGTCGAAAGGGACTTGGGTTTTAAGGAACAGGTTATCGTAAAAAACAGCCGCGAGGCTTTTTCGTATATGTGCGGCGCTTTTTTCGGCCGCCCGGATAAAAAACTTAAAATTATCGGCATCACCGGAACAAACGGGAAAACGTCCGTTTCCGTAACTTTAAAAAGCATATTTGACAATTTAGGGATAAAATGCGGCCTTATCGGAAGCATAAAAAAAATGATAGACGGCAAAGAGCTTCCCGCGACGCTGACAAGCCCCGAAAGCTATGAATTGAACCGCCTTTTTGCCGAAATGGCGGAAAACGGATGCGAGTATTGCGTAATGGAGGTTTCGTCCCAGGCTTTGGCGCAGAAAAGGGTTGCGGGGATCACTTTCGAAGCCGGCGTTTTTACGAATATCACGCAGGACCATTTGGATTACCACGAAACCTTTGAAAATTATCTTGAAGCCAAAAAAGAGTTGTTTAACGCCTCAAAGCTTGCGATAATAAACGCCGACGATAAAAACGCGGATAATATAATCGAATCAATGCCGGAAAACTGCCGATGCGTTACGTATTCCATATTATCCGACATGGCGGCCTATACCGCGAAAAATATAAATTACAAACCCGGAAGCGTGGAATATGAATTCGTCGGGCAATACCTTATCGGCAGGGTAAAATTTAATATTCCGGGCGAATTTTCCGTTTACAACTCAATGGCCGCTGTAGTCGCGGCTGTAGAAATGGGTCTCGACTTCAAAGCGGTTCTTGACGCGGCGGAAAAAACCGAAGGCGTCAAGGGCAGGGTAGAAATAATACCGAATGACAGAGGCATTACAATCGTCATCGATTACGCCCACACCCCCGACGCTCTGAGGAATGTAATAGAAACCTTGAAAAAAGGCGCGCAGGGCAGGGTTATAACCCTTTTCGGCTGCGGCGGGGACAGGGACAATTCGAAACGTCCGATCATGGGCGGAATTGCCGCAGACCTCTCCGATTTTGTAGTTGTGACCTCCGACAATCCCCGAACGGAGGACCCTGAAACCATAATAGACGAAATAACGGCAAATCTCAAACGCTCCAGAACATTAAAAATAATAACCGACCGCAGGGAAGCGATAAAATTCGCGCTGGCAGAAGCGAACGAAGGGGATACGGTGCTTTTGGCGGGCAAAGGCCATGAGACATATCAAATTTTAAAAGAAGGCAAGATTGATTTTGACGAGCGGGAGATAGTTAAACAGGAGTTAGGGTATAGGAATTAGGATGCGGGGAATACATGAAAAATTTGTCTTTAAAAGAAATCGCAAAAGCCGTCGGGGGCATTGAGCCCGCAGATATTATAATCAGCGAAATCTTTACAGATAGCCGTAAAAAGGCGGTAAACGGGCTTTTTTTCGCTATAAAAGGCGACAGGTTCGACGGTCACGATTTCATAAATGAAGCGGGAAAAAACGGCGCGGCGGCGGTGGTTTGCCATAAAGAAATAAAAACAAACCTGCCTGTCATAATGGTGGCGGACACAAAAAAAGCATATTTGCAGCTGGGCGGGTATTACAGAGGGTTGTTCGATATACCGTTTGTCGCGCTTACCGGCAGCGCCGGGAAAACAACTACAAAAGATATGGTTCATGCCGTTTTATCCGCAAAATATAGAACGCTCAAAACGGAAGGGAACTTAAATAATGAAATAGGCGTGCCTGCGACACTTTTCCGCGTTGACGAAAAAACGGAAGCCGCCGTTATAGAAATGGGAATGAACCACGCGGGCGAAATTTCGCCCCTCTCGAAAGCCGTAAAGCCCGATGCCGCCGTTATTACGAACATAGGCGCCGCGCATATCGAGAATTTAAAGAGCAGGGAAGGGATATTAAAAGCAAAGCTTGAAATACTCGACGGGATGGATAATAGTTCCCCCGTAATTTTAAACGGCGACGACAAATATCTTAAAAATGCCCCTGTTGGCAGACGAAAAGCGGTTTTTTATGCTTTAGAGAATAATAAAGCGGACATAAAGGCATCCGCAATTACGCAATCCGATTCTGAAATCCGCTTTAGCGTTGAAACGGACGGGGAGAAAAAAGAAGTTGCCCTACCGGCTGTCGGCGTCCATAACGTCTACAACGCGCTTGCGGCGATAGCGGCAGGCAAGCTTTTAGGCGTAGGGCTGAAAGACGCGGCGGAAGCCTTGAAAAATTACGCCCCGCCCGCCATGAGGCAGAATATTGAGAAAATAAACGGAATAACTATTATAAACGACTGTTATAACTCCAACCCGGATTCGGTCAAAGCGGCGTTAAACGCGCTATCGGCCATACCGGGAAACAGGAAAATAGCCGTTCTGGGGGATATGCTGGAATTGGGGGAATATTCAGCCGAAGCCCACGAACAGTCGGGCGCTTACGCGGCCGAAACAGGGGCGAAAGCAATTTTCACCTTTGGCAAATGTTCTGAAAAAACCGCTGAAGCCGCAAAAAACCACGGAATAACAGACGTTTTTGATTTTATCGATATAGACGAAATAACGGCTGCTTTAACGGGTTATATTAAAGAAGGGGACGCAGTCCTCTTTAAAGCCAGCCGGGGGATGAAGATTGAGAGGGTAATTGACAATTTACAGTTCAGACCGCGCAATTCACAATTGATGTAAAATTAACTTTACTCGTTATAAATAAAGATTCGCTATAAAAAAAGGAAAAAAGATTTAATGCTTTGCCAATAATTGTGCATTGCAAAGGAGTTTGCATATGAAATGGTGGTTCTTATTGCCGCTTGCAGCGGCCGCCGGGTTTTTTATCAGTTATTTATCCGGCTATGCCGTTATACCGTGGATGCATAAGCTGAAGTTCGGGCAGACTATACTTGACATAGGGCCGAGGTGGCATAAAAATAAACAGGGCACGCCTACAATGGGCGGGATAATGTTTATGGCGGGCAGCATAGGCGCCTTTATTTTGGCTCTGATAACGGATAAGCTGTCGGGCGGGGGAATATTGGAAGAAGGCGTGTTCAATCCGTCGGAAATGAAAATAAAACTGACGGGCGGCATTTTAATGGCGGTGGGCTACGCTATTGTAGGCTTTGCGGACGATTACGTAAAAGTCGTTAAAAAACGCAACAAAGGCCTTACGATAATGCAGAAATCCCTTGCACAAATTTTAATAATCACCGCATACCTCACGACTTTGTACAATGCGGGCTTCACATATATACAGGTGCCGTTTTACGGAACCGTAAAAACGGGTATGTTTTTTTGGATACTCGGGGTTGCCGTTATGTACTGTACTGTAAATGCCGCTAACTTTACAGACGGTGTAGACGGTCTTTGCGGCAGCGTCACCCTTGTAATGGCCATATCCTTTACAGTTATCGCCATAATGAGGAATATGTTCGGGCTAAGCGTTTTAACGGCGGCTTTAGCGGGTTCTTTGGCAGGTTATCTCATATGGAACTGGAACCCGTCAAAAATAATAATGGGGGATTTAGGCTCCCATTATCTCGGCGGGATGGTCGTCGCCGTAAGCTATACCCTCGATGCCCCGTGGCTTATACTTATGGTTGGCGCGGTTTATGTTTTCGAGTTCGTGACGGACGTTATGCAGATAGGCTATTTCAGGCTGACCCACGGCAAACGCATATTCAAAATGGCCCCCATACACCACCATTTCGAAATGAGCGGCTGGAGCGAAAAAAAGATAGTTTACGTGTTTACGTCAGCGGGGATAATAGGCGGGGCGGCCGCGGTTGCGTTGGTTTATTTGGGATTAAAATAAATTGGAGGGGTAAAATGCCTGTAAAAGCAAAGAAAAAAGCAAAATTTTTCGCCGAAGGCAGTTACGATATGCTTTTTTTTATAATTGTCATGGTCGTGCTTTCCATCGGGCTTGTTATGCTTTTTTCCGCGAGCTATCCCTACGCTTATTATAAATACGGCAATTCGTCGCATTTTTTCCTGCGCCAGCTTGTGTTCGCCGTTATCGGCGTAGCGGCGATGCTCATGATATCAAAGGTGGATCACCACCATTTTAAAAAATTCGCGATTGCCGGTCTGGCAGTTTCCATAGCCTTGCTGATAATAGTCCTGCTCCTGCCGCCCGTAAGGCCGGGCTTCCGCAGATGGATAATCATTCCGTTTACAAAAGACCAAACTTTCCAGCCTTCCGAAATAGCGAAGCTTGCCCTGATATTATTTTTCGCGTGGAATTTCGACAGGGAATATACGAATATAACAGGCAGGGAATTGTCAAAAGGACGTTATTCGAAAAAAATCATGCGTGCGTCGAACGGGCGCATAATAATAAAGCAGGCGTTTTTCCCAACAGTATTCAATGGCGCGGTAATAATATTCATAGCAGGCCTCGTCGCTCTTGAAAACCACCTTTCAGGCACGATATTGATGCTGGGCATAAGCGCCGTGATGTTTTACCTCGGGGGCTTTAAAAATTATTGGTTTGCAATTATAGGCATACTGGCGGTTATAGTAATAATTCTGCTTGTAACCAACCCTGATTTCCTGCCTTCTTACGCAAAGGAGAGGATAACGGCGTGGAAGGATAAGGATTTCGAGCCGAAAGGCGCCAGATGGCAGATAAACCAAGGGCTGTATGCCATAGGTTCCGGCGGCTTTTTCGGACAGGGGCTGGGCAAGTCCATGCAGAAATATATGTATGTTTCAGAACCTCAGAACGATATGATTTTTTCAATCGTGTGCGAGGAGCTGGGTTTTGTCGGGGCCACTATTATAATCGTTCTATACGCTGTACTGGTTTGGCGCGGGGTAGTTATAGGCCTCCACGCAAGGGATAAATTCGGTGCGCTACTCGCAATGGGCATGGTGTTCCAAGTCGGACTGCAAACGGTGATGAATATCGCCGTAGCGACGGACAGCGTCCCGAACACGGGCATAAGCCTGCCGTTTTTCAGCTACGGCGGCACGTCGCTGATGATATTGCTGTTCCAGATGGGGATGGTTTTATCTGTATCAAGATCATCGCGTCTAAATAAGCAATAGCTTTTTAAGTTGAGAGTTGAGAGATTCGCGGGTAAATTTATATATTATTGAAGCTATATGCCCGCGATTAATAATATTAGCTGAAAATTAAAATAGGGAATAAAGATTGAAATAAAACATCTTTCAACTCTCAATTCTCAATTCTCAATTTTCGGAAAGGGTTCGGTTCAGATGAAAATTATAATAACCACCGGCGGCACAGGCGGGCACATAAACCCTGCCCTTGCCGTGGCGGCGGAGATGAAAAAGCGGCATCCGGACGCGGGCATCCTTTTTGTCGGCGCGAAAGGCAAAATGGAGGAAAAACTTGTCCCCGCGGCGGGTTTCAGGCTTGAAACCATTGATTCAAGCGGTTTTCAGCGCAGCCTGTCGCCGCAAAACATAAAAAGGAACGTCGGCGCGGTGATAAACCTGTTGAAATCCGCAGGACAGTCGAAAAAAATCATCAAAGGCTTTAACCCCGATTTGGTTGTCGGGTTCGGCGCTTATGTAAGCGGCCCCGTAGTCAGGGCGGCGGCAAAAATGGGTATAAAAACGGCCATACACGAGCAGAACGCCTTTCCGGGCATAACAAACAAGGCTCTGGCGAAAATGGTTGACGTCGTGATGCTCGCTTCGTCTGACGCGGAGAAGCACATAACATCAAAAAACAAACCGATAGTGACGGGCCTGCCCATAAGGGAGGAAATCTTAAACGCCGACCGGGATTTTTCGAGGGCCGAATTGAAGCTTGACGGCAGGCCTTTGATATTTTCAGTGGGGGGCAGCCTCGGCGCGCGGAAAATAAACGAAGCGGTAATCGCGCTTATATCGGAATTATACAAAGAGGATAAATATAATTTTATACACGGCTACGGGCAGTACGGCAAATGGGTGCCCGAAAAACTCCGCGAAAATGGCATTGACCCCGAAAACAGCCCCGGACTCCGCGTAACGGAATATATTTACGATATGGACAAGGCCCTGAGCGCGGCCGATTTGGTGATAAACCGCGCGGGGGCGGCCACTTTAACGGAAATTGCCGCCATAGGCGCCGCGTCAATACTGATCCCTTCACCCAACGTGACGGAAAACCATCAATATCACAACGCAATGGCTTTGGTAAAGCAAAACGCCGCCTACATAATAGAAGAAAAGGATTTAACGCCGGAAATATTAATAAAAAAAGCAAAAGAACTGCTGGCAGACCCCGAAAACCTGAAAAAAACAGGGCAAAACGCAAAAAATATGGCGATAACGGACGCGACATCTAAAATATGCGACATCCTTGATAAATTCATAATTATGAATTATGCATTATAAATTCACCCAAACAAGCCTCTTTCCATATGATATAGAATCATATCGAAAGGGTGGGGCGCATGGGGAGCTATGTTATAAAAGGGCGGAGAAAACTTTCCGGGGAGATTGGCATTCAAGGGGCAAAAAACGGCGCCCTGCCCATACTGGCGGCATCAGTCCTCGCCGACGGGGTTTCGGTCATACATAACTGCCCGAAGCTTTCCGATATCGACGCCACAATTAAAATATTGGAACATCTTGGCTGCAAAACCGGTCGCGATGGAAGCTCCGTAACGGTTGACAGTACAGGCGTTTCAGGTTTTGAAATCCCCGAAAGCCTTATGAGGGAGATGCGTTCCTCGATAATCTTCTTGGGGGCAATTTTGTCAAAAACGGGCAAAGCCCTGATGTCCTCCCCCGGAGGCTGCGATATAGGGCAGCGGCCGATTGATATGCACCTCGACGCCCTGCGTAAAATGGGCGCGGAAATTGAGGAAAGCCACGGCAAGCTCAATTGCGTAATCAAGAACGGGAAAAGCCTGAAAGGGACGGCGGCAAGCCTTTATTTCCCCAGTGTGGGGGCTACCGAAAACATAATGATAGCAGGTTCCGTGGCGGACGGCGCTACAGTCATACACAATGCCGCGAGGGAGCCGGAAATCGTTGACCTCGCAGATTATCTGAATAAATGCGGCGCGGATATACAGGGCGCAGGGGAAGGCGTTATAAAAATAGAAGGCGTTAAATCTTTGCGCGGCGCGGAGCATAGGGTCATCCCCGACAGGATAGCGGCGGCGACCTATCTTACTGCGGCGGCGGCGACGGGCGGCAATATAATTTTGAAAAATATCGTCCCGGCTCATATCTTATCTGCCGTCAACGTGTTTGAGCAGGCGGGCTGCACGGTGGACATAAACCAAAAAGAAGGCTCGGCCGGCTTAAAAGCGCCGGAAAGGCTGAAAGCCGTGAAAAATATAATGACAATGCCCTATCCGGGCTTCCCGACCGATATGCAGGCGCCGATAATGGCCATGACGAGCGCGGCGGACGGGGTAAGCATGATAATAGAGACCATCTTCGACAACCGTTTCAACCACGCGGGGGAGCTGGCGAAAATGGGCGCGAAAATAACCATAGATAACAGGATGGCTGTAGTGGAAGGCGCGGAATGCTTAACGGGCGCGAACGTAATTTCCCCGGATCTGCGCGGCGGCTCTGCGCTGGTTTTGGCGGGCCTTGCCGCGGAAGGCGAAACGAAGGTTTCCGGCATAAAGCATATCGACAGGGGATACGAGGATTTTGATAAAACTTTGATGGAATTAGGAGCGGATATTATTCGCAGTTAATAAATAATAATGCAGAATGCAGAAATTCGGTCGCGTTTAAATTTTCATCAAAAACTTAAATTAGCGGTCGCAATTTATAAAATATTCAGAATTATAAATTTTTATTATAGAACTTTTTTAATTAAGTCGGGCGATAAATTATAAAATATCTGGTAGCTATCTGCACGACATTATTTCTGCATTCTGCATTCTTAATTCTGCATTAAATATGGGATGTGAAAAAGTGAAAGAGAGAAAAAAAGCCTCCGGCAGGGGGGCGGAATTCCTTTCGTCTGACGAAAGGCTTGTGAAAAGGCATGAAATGATAAGGCGCAAAAAACGGAAGCGCGACGCCGTTATTTATTTGACGGTCATATTTTTCGCGGTTTCGTTCATAGCCGCCTTGTCGCTTACCGTGTTTTTCAACATATCGGCGTTTAACGTCGAACCCGGCAGCTATTACACGGCTGAAGAGATAATCGGGGCTTCGGGGCTTGCCGAAGGCAGCAATATGTTCATAAACAGCTTGCGCGCGGCGGAAAAAAAGATAGAAAACACCCTCCCGTATGCCGAAAAGGTAAAAATAAAAAGGCAGCTGCCCGACGTTGCCGTTATAACGGTCACGGACGCGAAACCCGCCTTTGCCATCCCGTATTTGGGCAGCTATATTTTAATAAGCCAAAGCGGCAAAGTCCTCAACGGCGGCATAAATGAGGAGGATTTGCCCGAAGCGGCCGCGGCTGTGATAGGCGTAACGCCGGAAAGCAACGTATTGTGCGGCAAAATAGCCTCGGAGGAAAATAAAAGGTTCAATCTGCTCCTGACATTGCAGGAAGAAGTAAAAAACGCAGGCTTGGCACACTTAACGGAATATGACATTTCAGACGAACACGACATAAGGCTCGTTTATGAAGGCCGCATGACCATCCTCGTGGGGACGGCCTCCGACCTTGACAAAAAACTGAAACGCTGCCGCGACGCTGTGACAAGGGAAAACCTGGACCGCCCTTACCAGACGGCGACCGTAGACCTGACGGTGGAAAAGACGGTTTTTGTCAGGAATTAGGAATTTTTCCTCCCCTCAATCTCCTCCACCATCCGCTCATAATTTTCCTCATCAATGGTATAATACTTCTTATAAAAATAATACGTCACGTAAGCCAATATCGCGGGGATTACGGTCATGCAGGCCAGCAGGGCCGCGCTTTTGCTGCCGGGGACGCCGCTTATTATATCTTTTATCATTTCCGCTTTTACCTCGTCCGTGACCGAACCCATTTCTGCCATATTTTCGACCTCGGCTATCCTGTTCGTAAAATTCCGTACTCCCGTCAGGATAAAAACGAACATGGCTATAAACTGGACTGCCGAATAGCCCAGTTTGGTTATCAGCGGGCGCAGCGAAAATATAATGCCCTCGGCCCTGTTTCCTGTTTTCCAGTCGTTATATTCCACCGTGTTGGCTATGCATATCATCAAGACAAGGAAGCAGACGTTTTGCCCCGCGAAGGCGAAGAGGTTGCCGAACATCAGAAGGGAAAATTTCAATATAAACTGCCCGCCCGGCACTAAAAGCCCTGTAATGAGAATAAACACGTATCCCCCCACGGAGCATACGGCCGCCGCCTTCATAAGCCACATCCTTGAAAAGCGCTTCGATATGGGGGCGAAAAACAGCATGACCAAACCCGCCGCCCCCGCGCCCAAAACCGAAAAGACGGTGAACAGCACGCCGTTGTAGCCGAACTCAAAATATATATAGCTAGTACCCATCTGGCCGTTAATAAGCCCGCCGCCGATGGAATTAAGGAAAAATATCAGTATGCACCATACAAGCTGGTCGTTGTTTCTTATCGTACCCCATATTATTTTCAGGCTCACGCTGTCCGCGCCGCTTTTTGCAGGGAGCGGGTTTTCTTTAACGCCGAAGAGCGTTATAAGCTGCATCCCTATAAAGAAGGCGCAGAAAATCATCGTTATCCGCGAATAGGCCGCCAAGGCGTTGCCGCCTATGGCATAATCGCCCGCGGTCAGCGCGGGGACTATTATCGTTGTTATGCCGCCGCCTATGCCCGAGAGCAGGACGGTTCTCGATGTAAGCAGGTCTCTGTCCCCCTTCGCGCTTGAAAGGGACGGGAGCATCCCCCAGTAGGCGATGTCGTTCATCGTGAAGCCCAAATCGAATAAAACGTACATCACGCCGAAAAATGCCACGTAATTCCAGCCGTTCAGCTTGCTTGAAAACGAAAGGTAAAATACAACCGCGCTGAAAAGCATCCCGGCTGTTATCCAGGGCTTGAATTTGCCCCATTTTGTCCTTGTTATCTCAAGTATATTCCCCATTATAGGGTCGTTCAGCGCGTCGAATACCCTGACCACCACGACTATCATGCTGATCGCCGCAAACTGGCCGGAGGTCAGTGTTTTTGTAAAAATTACGAAGGTCATCAAGTAGCTCGACCACAGCACCTCGGACATATCCCGCCCTATAGACCCCAGCGAGTACGACCAGAGGTTCCGTCTTGTAAGCTTATCGCCGCCCGGTTTCGTATCCATAATAATCAGATCCTTTCAAATTCATCCCTAAACCAAACATTTTCAATCTCGAACGCCCGGCCTTTCAGATAATCAAGCAATCCTGCCGGGGAGTTAAAGTCAAAAATCAGCTTATATGAATACAAAAACTGCTTTTTATACGCTCCGAAGCGCTTATTTTGGGCGTTTGTGCCGTATTTGCCGTCACCCAGCAGCGGATGCCCCGCTGACGCCATATGCGCCCTGATTTGGTGCGTCCTTCCCGTTAGAAGGCTGACCTCAACAAGGCTCAGCCCGTTTTTATAATCCAAAACCCTATACTCGGTCTGTATCTCCTTATAGCCCTCCTTGCGCCTGCTGTCAATAAAAACCCTGTTTTTTTCTTCATCCTTGACGAGGTAGCCGCGCAAAACCCCGCGTTCTTTTTCAAGTTTGCCGTGGCAAACCGCGAGATAAAGCTTTGCTATCTCACGTTTTTTTATTTTTTCGTTCAGTACCCGCAGGGCCTCCGCGTTTTTCGCGGCGATTACTATCCCGCCCGTGTTCCTGTCGATCCTGTTGGCGAGGGCAGGGGAGAATGAATGCTCATTTTCAGGTCCGTATTCCCCTTTTTCGTATAAATACCGTTTTACCCGGGAAATAAGGGTGTCAGTATACTCGTCCCCGTCGGGATGGCACAGAAGCCCCGCTTTTTTATCGAGAAGAAGGATGTTTTCGTCCTCATATGCAATAGAAAGCTCCTTCGAGGCCCTCAAAAAATCATATTTTTCGCTTTCATTTTGCTCTTTCCCGAAAAATTCGTCATTTATATAAAGGTCTATCACGTCGCCGGGTTCAAGCCTTGTGCTGATTCCGGCGCGTTTCCCGTTAACCTTTATCCGTTTCAGGCGGATATATTTATACAGCAGGGGAGGGGGCAGAAGCGGAAGGGCCTTTGAAAGGAACCTGTCCAGCCGCTGCCCCGCGTCGTTTTTCCCTGCGGTCAGGCTTTTAATAGTATCAGTCCTTTTATTGTGAACCCCGGTAAATACCACGCCCCTTGGGGCGTACCACTAAACCTAAACCCGATACCTCGTAGTCCCTGCTGCGGGGAGTGGTTCATTTTACAGTCAAAACCGCGTTATTGTCAGGTGTGGGGTCATAAATCAGCGACATAACAAAATCGGTCAGGCTGTCAGCCGGCAATTCAACTTTTAATAATTTCAGCAGCGGCTTTGATATCCATTCCAGCCTGCCCATAATCTTTTGAACCGCGCGCCCTATCGGCGTGTCCTGCGAATAGGGCTCGTCGCCTGCATAAATATTATGCACGGCCTCAATAACGAAATCAGTCGCCTTTTTATCTTTAATGCTTTTATCGACATAATTTCCGCAGAGCAAAAGACACCCGATTTTCCCGAAAGTTATTTTATCCAATATTTTGCCCGCCGTATTGATTAAAAATTTGTTTTTTATTATCGTGTCCCTGTTGGCATTCAAATTTGACGCGGCAATATCGGCGAACTTTTCTATATCGGTTGCCATATAATTGAATACATCGCCATATATGGAATTAAATTTATCGGCAATATATTGATCCTGCGTTTTGCCTTCAAAATCCCAGCCGGATATCTCCGCGAACCCTGTATGGATTGTCATATTTTCACTGTTTAAGACAACTTCCCGGATAGGAAACACCGGCGATTCATATAGCGAGCCTGTATTTATTTCATACAGTCGGTTGCAGCCCGGAGTGTCAAAATAATTGATATTCTGCATATGCGTATGGCCGGAAAACGCGAACCTCAAACCGCCGTCAGCCAATGCGGCGGCGGTTTGCGACATATTGCCAATCATGTCTTTTGCCGCGACGATGCCGTAGATAGGGGTGGGGGCAAGCAGGGGGTAGTGCCACATGGCAATTATCTCATCCCCGGCGGCTTTTGCGTCTTCTATTTGTCCCAAAGCCCAAGCCATATGTTCATCCGTGAAATAGCGCGGCGAATCAAGGTTTAACGCCAGCAAGCGGTATCCCGGCGCCAGCTGTGCGACATAATTCATGCTTTTATAGCTCGCGATGGCCTGGCCGAAACCGTAATCGGCGTAAAGCGCGGGCAGCAAGGCGCGGTTATAATACCCGTCGCGGTCATCAGTCGCCCCGGTCTCATCTATCCGCCCCCTATAATCGTGGGACGCGGTAATCACAAAAACTTTTTTGCCCGCATCCTTTAAAACTTGCAATTTTTGCAAAAAGCCGTCATGCTCGCTTTTTGCCCCGCTGTTTGTAAGGTCCCCGGCGATTAAAATGACATCAAATTCGTCATTTTCGGCGAGCTGCTCAAAAACGCTGTCGAGAACCACTGAGCCAAAGCTTTTCCCTGCCCCGTCGGGATCCGCAAGCATCCCCGGCGTGACGTTGCAATGCGTATCGGTTATAACAATAAATTTTAAAGGGTCTTTTGAAACATCTGCCGCGCCCACTGAAAATAAGCAGGAAAAAATTGATGTTATTAACATA
>WREG01000030.1 GCA_009779455.1 Oscillospiraceae bacterium | reverse complement strand
TATTAATTTTTATAACATAAGATTTTAATCGCCGGCAATTGATTTTTGGATTTTATCTTTTATTTCAAAAAAGAGTTCTTTCGCCGTCTCTTCGCTGACCGCTTCCGCCATAATCTTAAGCTTTCTGCCGTTTTTCGCGGGGGATATCAGAACATCCCCGCGGCTGTTCGAAACCCTAAGCCCCGGAGCTTCGCCGACGGGGCTTTTCCCCGGAGCTTCGCCGACGGGGCTTTTCCCCGGAGCTTCGCCGGCATTAATATCCCCTATGATTTTTGAAAGCCGCGAAGGCGCAGCTTCGATCTCAAAATTGTCCGAATAAACGAAAAACCCGGGTATGGCTTTTATTAAATCCGAAAGCCTGCCGCCGTTTTCAGCTATAACCGCAATAATCTTAACAAGCATGAAAACCGCGTCCCGCACCCATAAATCCCTGAACATAAGCTGTTTTTGCATTTCCGGGAAATCCTGTTTTTCGCTCGAATAGCGGTATGCCCTGCGTCCGTGTTTTTCAGCAAGAACATCTATTACAGACGGGGCGTCATAAGGGACGGCCACGTCGTTCCCGTTTATAAACTCATCGTTGCAGCAGAGGCAGACAAGGCTTTCATGCGGCACGAAGCCGCCTTCCTCGTCAAAAGCTTCCAATTTTTCCGCATCATTGTTTATAATGAATCTGAGGCCGGTTTCCCCTGCCCCCCGGCCCCTGATCCCGTACTCCCGGAAAAACCCGTTTACATAATTTAAAACAGCCGTATTTTCGCATTCGACATTCAGGTTTATATTTGAAAAATCGGAATCCGCGTGATTCAGCAATTCCCTTTTATACATCAGGAAAAGGCTCGACATGTCATCAGGCTCGCCGCAGCCGCCCGGTTCGCATATTATGAAATCGCGGCGTTTGTAGCGGTGCTCTATCTCCCTTTCCGTCTTCCGCTCGACGCTTATGCCGTTTTCGCCGACAAGCCTTATTAAGATGTCGCCGTCTTTTTCGGATGCAAATACGCCTGTTTTCAAGCCGCAATATTCTGTAAAGAACGCCAGCTGGGTATAGAAACAGTCCCCGAAATCCCACACGTTGCCGCCGCATGAAAGCAATCCCGATATGAGCGCCAAGGTCACGGCTTTTGCGGCAGGCGAACCGTCGTTCCCCACACCCGTTCGTTTGCCGTTTTTCGTGCTGGCTATAGCCGCGCCTATCCTCGCGCACCTTTCGCTTGACAGCTCGGCAAAAGCCGCGCCGCCGATGCCCTCGTCGCCTAAAATCTCCCCTTTATATGCACCTTCCTTAACATTTTCATAAACGGCTGCGCCAGCTGGGATATTTTTTTCCGGCCATATCAGCACATCGTCGCAGACGGTGGAATTCTCGCCTATAACGGCGAAGCTGCCGACTGCCGCGCCCTCGAACACGGAGCTTCCGCGTTTTATCACAGCCCCGTCGCATATGACGGCGGAATTTATTTTAACATTTTCCGCGATATAAACCCCCTGCATTACGGAGGAATTTTTTATAACGGCGTTTTTGCCCACGGAACAGCCACCTTCAATAGAAACGTTCGGCCCGATAACGCTGCCTTCGCCGATATTCACGTCGGGGCCCATAAAAACAGGCTCGATCAGCGTATATTTCACTGCCTTTTTATCATTACCCGGCACAGGCGCGGCAAATTTGGTTTTCCCGTTTAAAATATCCGCCCGGCAGCTTTTGAACGCGCTGAAATCGCCGATATCGCACCAATAGCCGGAGGCGACATAGCCTGCCGGTTTCATACCCGCTTCCATCATCAGAGGGAAAAGGTTTTCCGAAAAATCAAAGGGCTTGTTGTCGGGGATATAGATCAAAACCTCCGGGTTCAAAACATATATCCCTGTATTCGCGAGGTCGGTCGTTATTTGGCTCCAGCCCGGCTTTTCGACGAATTTTTCAACGGTATTGTCAGGCGAAAGCTTTAAAAGCCCGTATTCCCTGGGGTCCTCCACCTTTGTGCATACGACTGTCAGCATTGAGCTTTTTTCTATATGATGAGCCATGACGGCCTTTAAGTCATAGTCGCATACGGCATCGCCGCTTATCACCAGAAACGGCTCTTTGAAGCCCGCCGCCGCGTTTTTAACGCTTCCCGCCGTGCCGAGGGGTTTTGTTTCCGTAATAAATTTTAATTTGACGTTTTTATATTTCCCGTCAGGGTAAGCGTCTATAATAATATCGGGCAGATATTTTAATGTAACGGCGGCCTCGTCAAACCCGTTGTTGTCAAGCAGTTCGAGAATGTAATCCAAAACAGGCCGGGAGCAAAGCCTTGCCATCGGCTTCGGGACGGTGCAGGTGAGCGGACGGAGCCTTTTCCCGTCGCCGCCGGCCATAATCACAGCTTTCATAAGACATCAACCCCTTTTTTTTTATTATTATCTGATATAGCACAAATTATCCAATTAATATCTATATAATTATTCATAATTTGTATATGGATTTTTAATTTAAAAAATGATAATATATTTTAATATGGATGATAGAATCGTAAAATTGTATACCGACGGCGCCTGTTCGGGGAACCCCGGGCCGGGCGGGTACTGCGCCGTGCTAAAATACGGCGAACACAGGAAAGAGCTTACAGGCGGCGACGGCAGGACCACTAACAACAGGATGGAGCTTACGGCAGTCCTTGAGGGGCTCAAGGCTCTGAAAAAGCCCTGCGACGTTTTTGTCTACACCGACAGCCGCTACATAACGGACGCGGTCAACAAAAACTGGCTGCCGAACTGGAAAAAGAAGGGCTGGAGAAATTCCGCGAACGAGCCAACCCCAAACGTTGACCTCTGGGAAGGGCTTCTGCCCCTATTAGAGACGCATCGGGTCAGGTTTGAATGGATAAAAGGGCATAAAGGGCACAAAGAGAACGAATATTGCGATAAAAAAGCTGTTGAAATGAGCAAGAAATTTAGCCTGTAGGGGCGGATTCCATATCCGCCCGTGAACCACCCGACCCGCAGGGGACGATGCCCACATCGTCCCGCGAAAAACAATCCCAATTTATTTTAATAAAGGAACGTGATAAAATTGATGTGCCCGTATTGTCAAAACGAACTGGAAAATGGTTTTATATCAGTAAATGCAAAAAAGTATTTGCCGAATTCCCGACGGCGGAATAATTAAAGGAGAGGCTTACATATGGAAAAGAACGAACCGACTGTTTTTTATCCCAACGCGAAAAAAAGCAAGGCAAACCGTGGACTGTTTTTTCTTGTTTTATTATTTGTTGCCTTCTGCATATTTACTTTAAGCGCATCTTTTTTATTTGTAACCGCGAAAAATTCACAAAAAGCTTTTATGGGATACCGCATATATGCCGTACTTTCGTCAAGCATGGAACCGCAGCCCGGCGGCCCTTCCGGGGGCTTTAAAAGTGGCGACATGATCATCGTAAAAGCAGAAAAACCTGAAAATATCATAGTCGGCGACATAATAACATTCAGCACGGGTTCCGATGCCTTTATAACACACCGTGTCGTTGAAATACGGGATGGGTTTAATGAAAGAAAAGGTATCTTTTTTATAACAAAAGGCGACGCTAATGAAATCGAAGACCCTCCCGTCCCTTTTGAAAGGCTTGTAGGCAAAAAGGTTGCGGCAATACCTCGATTGGGGCAACTTTTAATCTTACTCCGAATGCGCCCTTTGGTTACTATAATTTTTCTTCTATTTTCTTTTTTCATTTGGGCGATAATTTTATTAGGGATTTTTATTCTATACACAGCAAGCAGGCGAAAACGCCGCCTTTTAAATAATCAATGAAATATTACAAATAAAGGAAATGACATTTTATGGGGTTAACTATATCTGAAAAAATAATAAAAGCCCACCTCGTCTCCGGCGAACCGGCAAAAGGCGCGGAAATCGGGCTTAAAATCGACCAGACTTTGACGCAGGACGCCACGGGTACCATGGCGTACCTCCAGCTTGAGGCTATGGGCGTCGGGCGGGTAAAAACGGAGCTTTCGGTGGCGTATATCGACCACAACACCCTGCAAAGCGGCTTCGAGAACGCGGACGACCACCGTTTTATCGGCTCCGTTGCGAAAAAGCGCGGCATACGCTTTTCGCGGCCCGGCAACGGCATCTGCCATCAGGTGCATCTGGAGCGCTTCGGGATCCCGGGGAAAACACTCATAGGCTCCGACAGCCACACGCCGACCTGCGGCGGGCTTGGGATGCTCGCCATAGGCGCGGGCGGCCGCGACGTGGCTGTGGCAATGAGCGGCGGCGCTTATTATATAACCATGCCGAAAATTGTAAATATTAACTTATCGGGGCGGCTGTCCCCTTGGGTATCCGCGAAAGACGTAATCCTTGAGGTTTTAAGGATATTGACGGTCAAAGGCGGTGTGGGTAAGATAATCGAATACGGCGGTGATGGCGTCAAAACGCTTTCCGTACCCGAACGGGCGACAATTACAAATATGGGAGCGGAGCTTGGGGCAACTACCTCGATTTTCCCGTCTGATGACATAACACACGAATTTTTGAAGGCGCAAGGCCGCGAAGCAGATTTTGCCGAGATTCAGCCGGACGCAGACGCGGTTTATGATGAGGTAATAGAAATAAAGTTAAACGATATCGTACCGCTGGCCGCCATGCCCCATATGCCCGACAATGTCAAGCCCGTATCGGAAATAGGCAAAATTGGCATTAACCAGGTCTGCATAGGCTCCTGCACGAATTCCTCGCTTTTCGATATGATGAAGGCCGCGTATATCCTGAAAGGCAAAAAAGTCGCGGACAACGTGGATTTGAGCATCGCTCCCGGCTCAAAGCAGGTGCTTTCGATGCTTGCGGAAAACGGCGCACTGGCAGACATGATAAACGCGGGGGCGCGGATTTTAGAGAGCGCCTGCGGCCCGTGCATCGGTATGGGGCAGTCGCCGAACTCCGGCGGCGTGTCCCTGCGGACTTTCAACAGGAATTTTGAGGGGCGTTCAGGCACGAAGGACGCGCGGATTTATCTTGTCAGCCCCGAAACAGCGGCCTGGTCGGCGGTAAACGGCGTGTTTTCCGATCCCCGCGAAATAGGCGAATTCCCCAAAATAATATTGCCTGATTTGTTTGATATTAACGATAATATGGTGATTATGCCCGTATCTGAGACAGAAGCTGAAAATATTGAGGTATTATACGGCCCGAACATCAAAGAAGTCCCGCCCGCCAATAAAATACAGGACACGATAAAAGATAAAGTCATATTAAAAGTAGGCGACGACATTACAACAGACCACATTATGCCCGCCGGGGCGAAAATACTCCCCTACCGTTCGAACATCCCTTATTTATCGAAATTCTGCTTCGAGGTATGCGACCCGTCATTCGCCGAAAGGGCGCTGCAAAACGGCGGCGGGGTTATCTTGGGCGGCGCGAACTACGGCCAGGGCTCATCCCGCGAACACGCCGCGCTGGTTCCCCTTTACCTCGGAATCAAAGCCGTCATTACGAAATCTTTCGCTAGAATGCACAAAGCCAACCTGATAAATTCGGGCATTCTGCCCTTAACCTTTGAAAATACGGATGATTATGACCGCATTTCACAGGGAGACGAATTAGAACTAAAAAATATTAGGGACAGCATACACAATCGGGACAATATTTATATATACAACTTATCAAAAAATGAAGAATATACCCTAATATTAGATATATCTGACATACAGCGCAATCAGCTGTTATCCATATAATTATTACAAGGAAATGATGTATAATGACTAAAATTCTCGGAATAAGCGTTATAGACGTAATCCCTTTTTCAAAAGGAATAATATTTGTTAAAAAAGAGGCACTTGAAAATGAAACCGTCAAAGTCTCGTTTTTCAGTTACGATACAGACACCGAAAAAATAGCGGGCGTCACAAAAAACGTTTACCTTTTAAACAAATTCGGCCCCGCTTTCGCGCCCATCGCGCAGCAGCTGGGCGATTACGTGTCCTGCGACGCGGGGACACTGCCCGATTTGAACACGGTTATCCTTTACGCCACGGGGGAAATGGGCATTTTTGACGACCAGGGCGCGCTTTTGTGGACGGGCGACCTGTTTTACCACGACTCCCCCGCCCGCGACGTGGCTATTGAAAACAAGCACATATGGTGCGCCGTCCCTGAGCAGAATTCCATAATCCGCTATTCCACGACCGCGTCAAAGGTGGTAATGCGGATAGGCGGCGACAAGTCACCCACCTTCGCCTGCCCCGTGGCGGTGAACGAATACGGCGGGATGCTCTATGTCTGCAACCACGGCTCGATGAAGATCAGGACCATAAATTTGAAAGATTTCTCCGTCCGCGACTATATGGCTTTCGACGAACCTGTCCATAAATATTTAAGGGTGGCCGATAAAGAATTCGCCGTTTTGGATTCGGGCGTTTATATGCTGTAATTCAGATAACCGTAGGGCTTTCTTCTGTTTTTGTGCATTTTGCTATTTTAATTATGTTATTGTGCGTTCTGAATATGGAATCCGAACTTAGGGGTTATGCGTTTATGGCTTTAGTTAACATGAATACCGTATTAACATACGCAAACGGGTGCGGCTGCGCTGTCGGCGCGTTCAGCGTCGGCAATATGGAGATGATTATGGGCGCTGTCCGCGCGGCGGAAGAAACGGGGACGCCCGTTATCATCCAGATAGCGGAAAAACGGATGGAGCATTCCCCTTTTCATTTAATGGGGCCGATGATGGTTTCGGCCGCGAAAAAAACCGCTGTGGATGTCTGCGTACATCTCGACCACGGGCTGACCCTTGAATGCGTCGATGAGGCGCTGGGGTACGGCTTTACCTCCGTGATGCTCGACGCTTCCCTGCTGCCATTTGAGGAAAACATCACAAAAACGAACGAGGTCATAAAAAAAGCCCGTAAATACGGGGCGTCGGTTGAGGCGGAGCTTGGCGTCGTCGGCGGAAACGAAGGCGACGCGGCGAAGCATGAAACAACATATACCAACCCCGAAAAAGCCCGGGAATTCACCCGCCGGACAGGGGTTGACGCACTGGCGGTCGCCATAGGCAACGCCCACGGCAACTACCCCGTTTTTCCTGAGCTTCGCTTTGACGTGCTTGACAAAATAAACAAAATAACCGGCGTACCCCTCGTCCTTCACGGCGGGACGGGGATGACGGCTGATATGTTCAAAACGGCCATAAAAAAAGGTGTGCGAAAAATCAATATCGCAACGGCAAGCTTTGACGCGCTGGCAAAATATGCTAAAATATATTGCGGCAGCTCCAAAAACCCCGACTATTTTACGTTGTCGGCAAATATGGTTGATGGCGTGTATGGAAACGTGAAAAAACATATTGAAATATTTAATAATTCATAATTTATATACTAAAATAACGGAGGATATATATATGAAATATATAAATTTTAATAAAAACAAGGAATTTGATGTAATTTTACTCGGGCGGATAGCAGTCGATCTCAATCCCGTCGATTATCACCGCCCCCTTAACGAAAGCACCACCTTCAAGCGCTATTTGGGCGGCTCCCCTGCCAATATCGCCGTGGGGCTTGCGCGGCTCGGCAAAAAAGCGGGGTTTTTCGCGAAAGTTTCTGACGATCAGCTAGGCACATTCGTTATCGACTTCTTTAAAAATGAAGGGATCGACACGTCACGCGTTACACGGTGCAAAAACGGCGAAAAAATCGGGCTTACGTTCACCGAAATCCTGTCAGAAACCGAAAGCAGCATTTTGATGTACCGAAACGACGCGGCGGACTTGAAGCTTGACCCCGCAGACATAGACGAAGATTACATAAAAAGGGGCGCGTCGCTTTTGATCTCCGGCACGGCGCTTGCTGAGTCACCGTCAAGGGAAGCGGCATTTAAGGCAATTGCAACAGCCGAAAAAAATGATGTCCCCGTGATTTTCGTTATCGATTACAGGCCGTATAACTGGAAAAGCGTGGACGAAACAGCAATATATTATTCGCTGGCCGCGGAAAAAGCCGACATAATCATAGGCTCCCGCGCTGAATACGATTTGACGGAACGGCTGGCAGGGCTTGACGGCTCAGACGAAGCCACAGCCGCTTTTTGGCACAAAAAAGGCGCAAAAGTAATGATTGTCACCCACGGCAAGGAAGGCTCAGCCGCTTATACAAGCGACGGCAAAAGCTACCGCGTGAAGCCGTTCCCCGTAAAGCTCCTGAAATCCTTCGGCGGCGGCGACGGGTACACCTCCGCATTCCTTCACGGCTTATTTGAAGGATGGGATATAACGGACGCGCTTGAATTCGGAAGCGCATCGGCGGCGATGCTGGTTTCAAGCCACGCCTGTTCGCAGGATATGAAAAACGCAGAGGGAATTAAGGAGTTTATACAAAACGCAAAGGCGGAATATGGTGAAATAGTGGTAAAAGGCTAATGTTTTTATTTTCAAATATCATTATTTTGATGGGAATCTAAAATATATTTCACACTTACAATTCGCTCGGCTTCATTTATGCTATAAATAATTTTATAACGCCCCGTTATTAACTGGCGGTAACTTTCAAGCGTGTTGCGCGTGGGGTAAACAGGGCATCGAAAAGGCATATATTCCAACGACATAATTGCCTCATTTAAATTAACCCTCAATCTTTTGGCGGCGGGAACGCTTACATTAGCTAAAAATTGAATATGCGAATATAACATTTGGGCGGCTTTATCATGGACGATAATTTTATATTTTTTTATCTCATCCTTCATATTTTTTTGCCCTCTGCTTTGCCAATTATTCGGTCTGCTTCCGAAAACACATCTTCAACGTTAAAATAACGCTGGTTTTCTTCCGATTCAATCTGTTTTAAAGCTTCCTCAACAAGAATCCGCTGACGCTCTTCCTCCCATGCCTGAATTGACATTACAATCAACTCACCCTCGCCGTTATTTGTCAAAAACACAGGCAGGCCCGTTTCAACGCAATAATCAGCAACTTTTCTATAATTATTTCTTATAGACGCGGACGGTTTTATCATCATAAACAATCATCTCCATTTCATAGCTGTATTATATCATAATTCAACCATGTAATGCAATAGAAAAAATTTAAAATAGGTGAAAAAGATGTTTTTTTATACAAGTTATAACGAAAATAGCGAGAAAATAGTTGCCAGGCGGGACGGCATCAATCCCGATATGCTGATGGACATCACCGTAAAAAAGCTTTTAAAAGGCGAAAAAACGGTTATTTTTGATGATGTCCGGGAAACAGCCCTGCTTATTTTGTCAGGCGCGATGATTTTGGCATATGACGGCAAAAAGGAGGAAATATACAGGAAAAGCCCCTTTGAAGGGCTTCCCTTCTGCCTTCATTTTTGCAAAAATACGCGGGTTGAGGCCACGGCTTCTGAGGATTCGGAATTTATCATCCAGCAAACCGACAATGAACGTCATTTTGAGCCGGTTTTATACACCCCCGGCACCTGCGGGCGCGAGGAAGCGGGCGAAACACAGTGGGGCGGCGCGGCGAAAAGGACTATTGTCACCGTGTTCGACCTTGAAAACGCCCCATATTCAAACATGGTCATGGGCGAAGTTTTCAACGCCCCCGGCAGGTGGTCGAGCTACCCCCCGCACCACCACCCCCAGCCCGAGGTCTATTATTATATGTTCGACAAGCCGCAGGGGTTCGGAGCGTGTTTCATAGGCGACGACGTTTATAAAATCAGAAACGGAAGCGCGGCGGCGATACCCGGCGGGCTTTGCCACCAGCAGGCCGCGGCACCCTGCTATGCCATGTATTATTGCTGGATGATAAGGCATCTGCCTGATGACCCGTGGAATAAAACGCGGATTTTTGATGAAGACCATGCTTGGATGGTGAATTGAATTGAGAATGGAGAGTTAAAGATATTTTTCAAGTATTGTGCAAATACGTCCGTAACATTTCCCAATGAAGAAAATAAATTGATAAAAATCTCTCAACTCTCAACTCTCAATTAAATAAAGTAAGGATTTGATATAATATGGCGATAATGACCACAGCGCAGGCCCTGGTAAAATTCCTCGACAACCAATATATTTCATTCGACGGGGTTGAAGCAAAATTCGTTGACGGCATTTTCACCCTGTTCGGCCACGGCATAGTCTGCGGATTGGGGCAGGCACTTGACGAAAATAAAGGCGCGTTAAGGGTATATCAGGGAAAGAACGAGCAGGGCATGGCCCACGCGGCCATCGCTTTCGCGAAACAGAATAACCGGCGGAAAATCATCGCCTGCTCTTCCTCAATCGGCCCCGGCGCGGCCAATATGGTGACGGCGGCGGGGACGGCCACGGTCAACAACGTCCCGCTGCTCCTCTTCCCTGCCGACACCTACGCCTGCCGCCAGCCCGACCCCGTTTTGCAGCAGTTCGAGCAGACGGATTCGCTGAGCATAACGACCAACGACGCGTTCAAGGCCGTCTGCCGCTACTGGGACAGGGTGAACCGCCCCGAGCAGCTTATGTCCGCAATGATAAACGCAATGCGGGTGCTGACAGACCCCGCGGCGGCCGGCGCGGTTTGCGTTTCCCTGCCCCAGGACGTCGAGGGAGAGGCCTACGACTTCCCGGAGAGCTTTTACGCGAAACGGGTGCATAAAATAGCGAGACCCCCCGCTTCAGACGAGGAAATTGACGATATCTGCGAGGTTATAAAAGGCTCGCAATACCCCCTTGCCATATGCGGCGGAGGCGTGAGGTATTCGGAAGCGGGCGGCGCATTGGAAAGGTTCTGCGGGGTTTTTGGCATCCCGCTTGCGGAGACACAGGCCGGGAAAAGCGCCTGCTGTTCGTCGTCGCCCTTCAATTTGGGCGGGATAGGCGTCACGGGGAACAGCGCAGCCAACACTATAGCTAAAAATGCGGATTTAATTTTAGGCATAGGCACTAGATTTTCGGATTTCACCACCGCATCCAAGACTCTTTTTGAAAATCCTAATGTAAAAATCGTAACCATAAACATTTCGCGCTTTGATGCGTACAAACTGGACGCGGTAAAAGCCGTTGGCGACGCTAAAACCGTTATTGAAAAGCTTTATAACAAATTGAGATCAGTAGATTACAAATCTGCATATACTGACCAGTTCAAAATCGCGAAAAAAGAATGGGGAATCGAATATGAAAAACTGGCCTCTTATACTTACGGCGAAGGCTTTGAACCCCTTGTAAAAGCCCGTTACGAACCATCCATTAGCGACTTTATAGAGATGAGCGGCGGGGCAATCACCCAGACCGCCGCCGTGGCTCTGATACGCGAAATAATCGGCAAAGACACCATAGCCGTAGGCTCGTCGGGCAGCCTGCCCGGCGATTTGCAGAGGATGTGGACTACCGACAGCCGGGGCAGCTACAACATGGAGTACGGCTATTCCTGCATGGGCTATGAAATCTGCGGTGCGCTTGGCGCGAAGCTTGCCGAGTCTGACAAGGAAGTGTACGCTTTTGTCGGCGACGGCAGCTATCTCATGCTCCACAGCGAGCTTGTCACCTCGATTCAGGAAAACGCAAAAATCAACGTCCTCCTGTTCGACAACGCGGGCTTCGGCTGCATAAACAACCTGCAGATGTCGCAGGGCATGGGCAATCTGGCCACGGAATTCCGCAGAAGGGACGAAAACGGAGAATTGATGGGAAATCTTATTCCAATTGACTACGCCATGAGCGCGGCGGGATACGGAGTGAAAACCTACACTGCGAAAACCCTTGATGAACTGCGCGAGGCTCTGATTGACAGCAAAAAACAGGCCGTATCCACATTAATTGACATAAAAGTATTGCCGAAAACCATGACCGACGGCTACGGCGCCTGGTGGCGGGTAGGCACGGCGGCGGTTTCGGGGAAGGAAAGCGTCAGAAAGGCGAACGAAATCAATCAGGGAAATATAAAGAGAGCGAAAAAGTATTAATGGATTTGCCGCTTATTAAAAATATCGCTTTTGAACTAATAGGCAATAACCGCAGCCACGAATTCAAGGAAAAGGGCAACAAATATTATCATGACTAAATAAAATCAAAAGGTTCGAAACTTGAGATAATAATTTTTGGAAGAAGGCACGAACATGAAAAAGCTGTTTTTCGCGATTATCCCCCTTTTAGTCTTTTTATTAAGCCTGTCAGCCTGCGGCCCGCCGTCGCCCGTGCCGGGGGACGCGGCTCCTTCTCCCCCGACGACTGCAAATATGGCCCCGTATGAAAACAGCCTGACGCCCACGGGGATGCTGAGGCCTGAAGGTATGCCGCCGCCTGAGGGGCTGTCGGAGATAGAGGGGCGGATGCTTTTGCCCGTTTCATCGCAAGCCGGGGGCAGTTTTTATTATGGTCAAACCAAATACGGATTTATCAGCGAAAAGGGCGAAAGCGTAACCGACAGAAAATATATAACGTTTTATTATTGCGGCGTGGACGGAAAACAGTATTTCAGCCGCGGTGAACAAAGGAAATACAAATATTTAGTCGCGTCCACGGGCGAAGTTTCCGATATATTTACCATGGACGGCAAAAAGGTATTGGAAATACCCGGCGAAAACGCGGAAATCATAAAAGGCGAAAAATATATTATCGCAACTTATACGGTTCCGGATTTTTACACAGATCCTAATACAGGGGAAAAATATGATTCAAGACGCTATTGCGCGACAATTTACGACATGCGGTCAGGGGAACGGCTGCTTAACAACGAATATACATCCGTTTGGTTTATAAATGATTATACGGTGTTTTTATCGGCAGGTTATAACGGGCCGCAATATTTTTGCGACATAACGAAAGATGGGGATTCAAGAATATTGCTGCAGGGGATGACAAATGTTTATGAAATCGAAGACAGAAACGACTTTTTAATACCTGCTTATACATATGACAATTACGGAGATCAAATTTACGGTTATTTAGGGCCTGACGGAAAATGGGCTATTAAACCGGCTTATTCGGAAGCCTTAACGTTTGCAGGGGATTACGCGGCGGTTAAAATACGGGACGATTCTTGGCTATATATCAACCGCCGGGGAAATGTAATGGGAGCTTTGGATTATGATTACATTTATACATCTTATGACGAAGATAAAACTATCGCATATGAAGCGACTAAATATGCATATTATAATTCTGACGGCATAAATATGTCTGACAGCCTGTTCATATATCTTGACGAAAACTTTAATGAGATAAAAAGCAAATTATTAAGCGAAGAGAAATACAGGTTATCCGATAAGGGTTATTATGACGAGGGGAAGAGCTATGGCATCCCCGCCAATTACGATAATATAATATTCGGAAGTGAAAAATATGTTGTTTTTAATAACGAAAATGCTGATTTGAGTTCATTTTTCCTGAATTTGGAAACAGGGGAAAGCAAACTTCTTGGCAACGCATATATATACTGGTATCCTGTAAACAAAGATGAAACCATATTTATCGGCATACGCTATAACGACACAAAAAAATTCGATGTTTTCGACGTAAACGGCGATATTATGACCGATACGCTATATCATAGATTCCCGTCGCTGGTGTTGGATTTATGGGGTTGTTCGTCTACATATTTTGATATATCCGACAAATATTTTTGGGTGACGACGGCGAGGTATCAGGGCTATATAACCCTTGACGGCGAATGGGTTTACAGGGAGTCGCGGTATCAGTCGCTGATTGATTAATGTAATGCGAAAATAGAAACTAAGTGTTTTATATGAAAGGGAATGGATTTATGATGAGAAAAATACTTGCTTTATCAGCCGTTCTGCTTATGCTTTCGGCTGCTTTCGGCTGCGCTAAAGAAGGCGTCGAAGCGAATACATCTGAAAACGCGGAAACAACGGCTGCGGATAATTCAAAAACAGCGGATTTTTTGTTCACTGAAGAAAACCTGCCCCGGCTGGACGGCTCCACGGCGAATATACCTATGGCCGTGCTTATGGCACGGCGGCTGCTCGGCGTTTCGGAAGAGGAGGCGGACAGGCTGGTCAGTTTTTCCACAACCCCGAACGCTTATATCAACCTGATCGAAAACAGGGCCGATTTGCTTTTGGTATATGAGGCTG
>WREG01000029.1 GCA_009779455.1 Oscillospiraceae bacterium | reverse complement strand
TTATCCACCTTTTTGCAGTTCGGGCACTGGCAGAATTCCGTATTGTCGTCCTGGGTTATGGACACGATGGGCTGACCGTTGCCGTTTCCAAGATACCATCGCACTTCTTTAATCATCTCCGCGAGCACCTCGGGGTTGGTAAGGCAAAGCTGCTTGGGTACACGGCTCTTGCTGCTGTCACGGTAGGCGTACCAATCGGGATGTTCGTCGAAAAATTCCGCAGGTTTTATGAATTGGTTGATGATAGTATGGGCAAAACTGCCGTTGTAGCCGAAAACTCCGCCCATGTCCGGAATAGCGGCAAGCTCCGCATGGTATATATTGCCGTTTAAGCCGTTCGCTACGCTGTAAACGGGGTCGGAGCGGCTCAGCCAGTCCATTTCGCGGTATTCAAGGGGCGGTATGTACTGTTCCGGCTCAATTTCGGCGATTTCCGCCGGGCCTGCCGGAAGCACAATCAAATCGGCTGTATACCAGCGGCAGTCAAAGTATTTATACAAAAATTGATGCACGCCGTAAAGCACGCCCCGGGGCAAGCCGCCCGTAATTATGATATTGCCGCCGTCGGCATCAATTATGTAGCCGTCGGCCCCCAGCCCCGACACGTCAACTCCGCTTACCTGACCGATTAAAATATCTTCGGAACCGGAGGGCAAGCCCTCTTCGGCGGCATAAGCCAGTCCTGTTATCCGGTTGAGCGTGTCCGCCAGTATTCCGGCGGCTTTTATTTCCGTAGCGTCCGCGCCTGCGCCGTAGATTATTTTATAATCGGCGATGGAGTATTTTTCCATATGCGCGGGCGGGATTTCGGGTGCTGGGACGAATTCGGGGAGCGCCGGGTTAAACAGGTTAATAAAAGGGTTGACGATGAATGCCAAGACTAAAACCAGTGCGTTTAATATAGCTGTCATTAGCGTTGCCTCCTTATTATTCGGAATCTTTTAACAGTATAACACATTAAAAAAGAAAATGCAAGAAATTATTATGAACCCCGGTAAATACCTCTCAATCTCTGCTGCGGGGAGTGGTTCATTCCTTAGTTTCGTACCATGTCCTGCCGATTTTTACGTCGGCGAGTAATTTTACATTCAGACCCACGGCGTTTTCCATTTCTTCCTTTAATATCCCCGCCGCTTTTTCCGCCTCTTTTTCAGGCGCTTCGACTATCAGCTCGTCGTGGACCTGCAATATCAGCTTTGACTCCATATTTTCATCAATGAGCCTTTTATAAACTTTTATCATAGCGATTTTTATTATGTCGGCGGCGGTACCCTGAATGGGCATATTCCGCGCCACTCTCTCTCCGAAGGAGCGGATCATCCCGTTCGAGGACGCAAGCTCAGGCAGGTATCGCCTTCGCTTGAATACGGTCTCGGCGTAGCCCGCAGCTTTCGCGCCTTCGATCACCGCTTCCATATAGGCGTTAACCCCGCTGTAATGCGCTAGGTATGATCTAATGTAGCTGTCGGCTTCTTTCCTCGTCACGTTTATGTCTTTGGCAAGCGAAAAGGCGCCTATGCCGTATACAATGCCGAAATTGACGGCCTTGGCGCGGCGGCGCATCAGCGGCGTTACCATTTCGAGGGGCATATTGAACACCTGCGAGGCGGTTATTGTATGGATGTCGTCGCCGTTGTTGAACGCTTCCTTCATGACGCCGTCGTCCGCTATATGCGCCAATACCCGCAGCTCTATTTGGGAATAATCCGCGTCTATAAGGGTTTTCCCCTCCCCTGCCGTAAAAAAGCGGCGCAGTTCCCTGCCTATGTCCTGCCTTACGGGGATATTTTGCAGATTCGGCTCTACGGAGGATATCCTGCCCGTTTTTGTTTCGGTCTGGTTGAATGTGGTATGAATCCTGCCGTCGCCCCCTATGACTTTCAGCAGCCCGTCGCAATAGGTCGATTTAAGCTTTGAAAGCGTGCGGTATTCTAAAATAAGCGGGATTGCCGGATGCATATCAACAAGGCTTTCAAGCACCTCAGCGTTGGTGGAATAGCCGCTTTTCGTCTTTTTTTTGGTTTCAAGCCCCAGTTTGTCAAACAAAACCTCCCCTAACTGCTTTGGGGAATTTATATTGAATTTTTCTTCCGCGTAATTATATATCCCCTCCGTCAGGGCTTCGATTTTAACATTAAGCCCGTCTGAAAAACGGGAAATGCCTTCCTTGTCCGCCGCAAAACCGTAATATTCCATTGAGGACAGGACTTCCGCAAGCGGTATCTCAATGTTTTTTAAAAGCTCTGTCTGCCCTTTTTCTTCAAGCTGTGCGGAAAGTTTTTCGCACAGGGGGGAAAGAACCGCGCAATTTTCTAAAAACTCAATTATATCTTCGCTGTAAGAGAGGTTTGATTTGATTTCCGAAACGGGCATATTGTTGTCAAGCCTTAATATTCTCATTGAATAGTCAGAGGCGTTGGGGTTCAGCAGATACCCCGCCAGTTCCGCGTCAAATACTATGTTCTTAACGGTTATATTATTCTTAACGGCATATGAGTAAAGGGCTTTCGCGCCGTGGGCGTGTTTTTCCGTTTTTTCGTTTTCGAGCAATGATTTAAAAAATACCGGGAAATCAACATCCTGCCCGTCTTGGACATAAACGGCGTTATTTATATTAAACCCGGCGGATTTTATGTCGTTCCCGTTAAAATCGCATATAAAATATGCCTCGCCCTTATCTTGCAGCAATTTTGAAAGCATATCAAAATCCGCGTCGAATATAACATTCACCGGCTGTATTTTTTCTTCTTTTTTTGTCGCCGCGCCGGGGTTTAAATCCAAGCGTTCCATAAGCTTGAACATTTCAAGCCCCGCGAGAAGCTGCCCCGCCTTTTCCCTGTCGGGTTCAGCGGGGGTATACGCGTTTATATCTGTTTCAATGGGGGCGTCGGTGTTGATTATCCCGAGCAGGCGGCTCAAATACGCGTTTGCCTTCCCATCCTTCAGTTTCTGCCTGACGCGCTCCGTAACGTCGATGGAATCAATGTTTTCATAGATATTGTCAACGCTTTTATATTTGACGATAAGGTCGGTCGCGGTCTTTTCGCCGATGCCCGCCACGCCGGGGATGTTGTCGGAGCCGTCGCCCATAAGCGCCTTTACCTCAATCAGCTGCAAAGGCTCAACCCGGTATTTTTCAAGCACTTTTTCCGGGGTGTATACGGCCGTGTCGGGCTTCCCCGCTTTTGTGGACGCGTAAATAACGGATACGCGCCCGTCCACAAGCTGCATGCTGTCCCTGTCGCCCGTAGCTATATAGCATTGCCCCGAGCCGACGCTTTTTTTCGCAATCGCACCTAAAATGTCGTCGGCCTCGTAACCCTCGCATTCAACCGTTTTATAACCCAGTGCCGTTATTATTTCTTTAAGCACGGGCATTTGGGAAGCAAGCTCCGGCGGCATCCCCTTCCTGTTTGCTTTATACCCGCCATACATTTTATGGCGGAAGGTCGGCGCCCTTAGATCAAAGGCCACGGCAACCGCCCCGGGCGAAAATTCTTCCAGCAGATGCAGGAAGATATTCAAAAAGCCGTAAATGCCGTTGGTATACTGCCCGTCCTTAGTGGAAAGCAGTTTGATCCCGTAAAAAGCGCGGTTCAATATGCTGTTGCCGTCTATCGCTAAAATATTCAATTATTTAACCTTCTTTCATCATTTTTAGTATAGCATATTCTTTTGAAATTTTCCACTAAAAAATTGAATATATATATTGAATATTATTATGTAATATGTTATCATTTCTCCATTGCAATAAAATACGGGGGTGTTTTCATGCCGGAAGGCAAAATCAGCCGGGCCGGGTTTGGCTTGAGCCTTGTCCAAAAAATAACCGCAGTCCTTATGGGCGGGCTTATCATGGGGGCGATGTGGAGGGTGCGTGGCGACGACGGCTTCGGCTCATTCTGGGGGATGCTCCCCTGCGGCATCGTCCTCTGCCTTTTCATTTTTACGTTATTCGGCTACCGCAAAAAATTCTCATATGAAATTCTCCCGTGGATAGTCATTTCGATCCCGTTTACCATAAACGGCTGGATGCCCGTGATGCCGCTGCTCAAAGGCGTGATAGAAGTGCCTAACCTGATGCCCGACGTTAGAATAGAGGAAAATTTCAGCTATCTTTCCGCGGTTTTCCTGATATTTTGCGTCGGTTTCGGCTGGATGGCCTTTTTTGGTTTTTTTATGGGGGTGTTTTTCAGCGACAAAAAATACAGGTTCATGGATTTCGTGTTCTGCGCCGTCGTATTTCTTGCTATAAAATATGCCTTTAATCTCTTTTTCTCCCATCTGATAATGTATGCCGCCGCGCCGCAGTCTATAGACGCTTTTACACGCGGCCTGCTGAACCCCGGGTCGGCGGACATACCCATAATCACGGAAAGCCCTATGAAATTCTATATAATGAATTTCTTCAACAGCAGCATCCAAAAGAAATACGTGGGCGGCCGCACGTATTTCAACAGAGTGAGCGTGATATCCCAAACATTCGGCGCTCTGGGCGTTTCGGGTATGCTGCTGTTTAGGCACAGGGATAAAAAAGCGGCCAAAATAATGCTTTCAGTCTGCGCTATTGTCGCCTGTTCATTCATCGGCGGCGCGCTTATAAACGTTTTGGCCTGCGACGGGTTCCGGGGGGCTTGGGACTCGTCCGTCCTGCCAAACTTTTTTATGACAAATTACTGGGGCTTTGTCGAGTATTCCGTAGGGTTTTTCATAGGGATCGGGGTGACGGCGTATTTGGTTTCCCAAAAACGCGGGCTGCTGAACGCAAATATAGATTTAAAGGACGGTTTCCCGGATATTTCTAAAAACAAATACCTGCATTTCGTTTACCACCTTTTGACGACCGTCGGGTTTATGCTTTTGGTCAGCGCAACAAGGCCGATAGCATCCCGCCTGAACCATTCCCCATATTGCGGAGAGGTTCCCAATATGCTGACGCAGGCCTGCACGGTCGGACCCGCCCTTTTGGTTTTCGGATTGATCCTTTGGAAAAACATCGTGAAAAAAGGGTTGAAGCAGCCATTCAGCCTTGATTTCCAGCGTTTCGCGATGTACGCGGGAATAGCCATGTTCACGGTTTTTTGTATAATAGACATTTTTGTAGGCTGGCCGTTTTGGAAGCGGATGCAGACAATGCCCTTGACCGTTTTGGTCGGCGGGTCGTGGGGGACCGTTATGGTTTGTTATTTATTCATGGGCAAAAAAATGATATCAACAAAATCGGGGGCTTAATTATGCCGCAAAAATATAAATTGCGCCGCAGCAAATCTTATATCATATCGGCCATTATCAGCTACCCTTTTAATTTTATTTTATCATTTGGCGCTACTTTTATTTTTCGATGGGATTCATATAAAAAAACCCCTTCTTTATTTTTTGATGAACTGGTTGATGAATTTGCTGATAGCGAATATAAAATATTTATATATTTATTGATAATAATTTTTTTACTTGCATTTATTGCGTGGTTATTTGAAATTTTTAATATTATTTTTTTTAATAAAAAATATATATATGACAATTATATACGGCTTTTTTATTCCCTCCAGTCTTTTGGGAAAAAATTTAATATAAATGATTTTGAATTAGATTTTAAAATTAATGATGATTCAATAAGCAAATTTTGCCTCCCTAAGAAAGAAAAGGAAAACACGGCAGCAATAATATACAATAAGAAAAAGAAAAAAATCTGCATATGCTTAAATGAGATTGATAAATTGCGCGAATGGTATAAATATGGCACATAAACCCGTAGGGGACGCCGTGGCGGCGTCCCGTCTACAACAAGATTTCATCTGATTTCGGGACGCCGCCACGGCGTCCCCTACAGCCAGGATATATATTTAATATGAAACGAGGAATCACATGAAAACAGTTTTGGTCGTATTCGGCGGGAAATCCACGGAATATGAGGTGTCGCTCCGCTCCGCCGCTTCCGTTATCCGTAACATACCGAAGGATAAATACAAAGTCATAACGGCGGGGATAACAAAGGACGGAAGGCTTTTTTATTATGAGGGAAGCGTTGAAAGCATAGAAAACAACAAATGGCAGGAACACGGCAGACCCGCTTTGTTCCCAAACGATTTCGGCGCGTCAAAGCTGCTTGTTCTGAACGGCGGCGCGTATGATCTGGTGCATTTTGACGTTGCGTTCCCCGTCCTTCACGGAAAAAACGGCGAGGACGGCACCATTCAGGGGCTGTTTATGTTTTCGGGCGCGGCTTTCGCGGGCTGCGACACGGTTTCCAGCGCCATATGCATGGATAAGGCTTTCACAAACAGCCTCGCCGACCATTACGGCATAAAACAGGCAAAATGGCTGTCAATCAACGCTTATGATTATGAAAAAGACAGCGCGGGTTTTTTAAATAAAGCTGCCGAATACTTGGGTTTCCCTATTTTCGCAAAACCCGCAAACGCCGGGTCGTCCGTGGGGATTTCAAAGGTCAAAAAGGCCGATGAACTGGAAAACGCGATAAAAACCGCGTTTCAACATGACAGCAAAATCGTGCTGGAGGAAGGCATTGACGGCATGGAGATCGAATGCGCTGTTTTAGGGAACCGGGCCCCCATCGCGTCACGGGTCGGCGAAATCGTGCCCTGCAACGAGTTTTACGACTACGACGCGAAATACATAGACGACAGCGAATTGTATGTCCCCGCGAGGATAACGGACGAAAAAGAGGAGGAAGTGCGGGCGGCATCGGTGAAAATCTTTAAAATATTATGCTGCTCGGGTCTGGCGAGGGTGGATTTTTTTGTTTCAGGGAAAGACGGGATGCTGTACTTCAATGAAATCAACACCATGCCGGGGTTCACATCCATCAGTATGTACCCTCGGTTGTTCGAGAAATACGGCATATCGTACCCGGAATTGCTGGACAGGTTGATACAGCTCGCGTTTGAAAAATAGGCGTTACAGCCCGCCCCTACGGAAATTAAATATAATATAAGGGATAAATACATAATAATGAAAAAAGACGTATTAATAAGGATAAAAGACCGCCAGCGCTCCGCTTTTGAAAGCGAAGGGGTTGACATTACGACGGCCGGGTGTTTTAAAGGCAGCCCGATGGATTACAAAATAGAGTTCCCCGAATGCTTTGACGGCGGGAATGTGTGCAATACGGTGCTTCACGTCAAGGACAAACGCTGCGTCACCATGCTGCGAAAGGGCGCATATTATTCCGAGCTTATAATCGAACAGGACAAAAGGCACAGTTGCCATTACATCACGCCGTACGGCGATTTTATGGTCGGGATATACGCAAAATCGGTAAATTCAGACATGGACGAAAACGGCGGGATGCTGAAAATGAAATATACTGTTGACTACGACTCCGGCTACGCCGCCGAAAACGAAATAACGGTAAAAGTTAATTCGTACAATTAATTTAATAGACTTGTTATTTGATTTTTATATTTTTTTTGGTATAATATACACATGGGGCTTTTTAGCATATTTTTGTCTTTATTGCAAACAATAGCTTTTGAAAACGGCAATACCGGCAACAAATAATGCCAAATGGCGCCGCAGCGCCATCGTTATAAATTTTAGGAGGAATACACATGAAGGCAACAGGAATTGTCAGAAGGATCGATGACTTAGGCCGCGTAGTTATACCAAAAGAGATAAGGAGAACCATGCGTATCCGCGAGGGAGACCCTTTGGAGATTTATACGGATACGGACGGCGAGGTCATCTTTAAAAAATATTCGCCAATGGGCGAGCTTTCGGAATTCACCTCGCAATATGCGGAGGTTTTATACAGGGCGACGAATATGCCCGTTGTGATAACCGACAGGGATCACGTCATATCCTGCGTCGGGCTGCCGAAAAAGGACACAATGGACAAGCATATCACGCCGCAGCTTGAATCTATAATGGAAAACCGTTCAAGCTATATCGCGTCAGCCGATACGCCCCCCATGATGCCCGTTGACGGCCTTGACCGCAACGCGGCGGTGGCCTACCCCATAATCGGCAGCGGCGACATCTCAGGCGCGGTGGCGCTTCTCTTCAACGAAAGCGGGACTGCCCCTACCCGGACGGAAATCAAGCTGACGCAGGTCGCGGCTTCGTTCCTCGGGAAGCAGACGGAAGAATAAAATTGCACGGGCGGGTTTTTATATCCGCCCGTTTTTAGAATAAACGGGGACGGTTCTTTCGAATAAACGGGGACGGTTCTTTCGTGCGCTTCCCATATTATATAAAAATTACCGTCTCTGTAAAAATTACGAAACATCCTGCGTGTCATCTTTGTTGCCTATCGCAATGAGTTTATATGTGATGTGACAATGTTAGGCTTTTTCGTGTTTTCTGATTTGTGAGCCGGAATTCGGTAATTTTTCAATGCCGGATTCCGGCTCATTTTCTTTTTTTCAAGGATTAAAATCGGCCGATGAGGTTTTTGATGGCGACAGCGGGATTTTAGCCGCATAGACGCGAAACGGGGTTTTTAGAGGTTGCCTATAACGAATACTTCGAGAAATATATGCGTTAAAGCGCTGATTTCTGATTGTTTGCCATTATGCTAAATTCATCTTCATTGATGATTTCAACTCCCATATCCCGCGCTTTCTTTAATTTGCCCCCCGCGTCCTCCCCTGCCAGCACGTAAGTCGTCTTTTTTGACACGGACGAGGAGGTTTTGCCGCCCAGTCCCTCGATAATGGCGGAGGCCTCGTCCCTTGAATAGGTCGGGAGCGTGCCTGTGAGGACAAATGTCATACCCTCAAACAAATTTGAGTTTTCATCCCCTTCCTGCTCTTCCGCCGCCGTATTTACCCCGGCGGCTTTTAATTTCTCAAGCAGTTCAAGGGTTTGGGGCTGTCTGAAATACGAAACCGCGCTTTTGGCCATGACCGCGCCGAAGCCGTCTATTGTCAGTATTTCGTCCTCGTCGGCTTTTATCAGCTCGTCGATGTTTTTAAACTTGCGCACAAGCAATTTTGCGGCTTTCGCGCCTATGTGGCGTATGCCTAGGGCGTATATCAGCCTGTTCAGGCCGTTTCCCTTCGATTTTTCGATGGAATTTTTAAGGTTTCCGGCGGATTTTTTGCCGAACCCATCAATATCCTCTATCGCGGCGCAGTCAAGGCTGTAAATCGACGCCGCGTCGTTTATCAGACCTTTATTCAGCAGCGTTTCCAATACCGCGTCGCCCAAGCCCTCTATATCCATCGCGTCGCGGGAGCAAAAATGGATGAGATTCCGCAGAAGCTGGGCCGGGCAGTCCGGATTTATGCAGCGGACGGCCGATTCCCCCTCCTCGCGGACGCACACGCTCCCGCAGGACGGGCAGTCGGACGGATAGACATAGCTTTCGGAGCCGTCCGCGTGGCTTATGACCTCCATCACCTCCGGGATTATCTCTCCTGCTTTCCGTATTTTTACAGTGTCGCCTATCCTGATATCTTTTTCCCTGATAAAATCCTCATTATGGAGCGCGGCGCGGCTGACTGTGCTGCCTGAAATCAGCACCGGCTCGAATATGCCCGTGGGGGTCAGGACGCCCGTCCTGCCAACGTTGATTTCGATGGAGAGCAGTACCGTTTCTTTTTCCTCCGGCGGGTATTTGAACGCCGCCGCCCATTTGGGGAACTTTGAGGTGCTTCCCAGCCTGCGCCTTTCGTCGAAGCTGTCAACCTTTACAACCGCCCCGTCGATGTCAAAGGGGTATTGCCCGCGGTTCGCGGCTATTTTTTCTATTTCCTCAATAACCTCTTCAATCGTGGAAAAACAGTTATAGGTCGGGACGGTTTTAAAGCCGAGTTTTTTCATATAGTCAAGGGATTCCTTGTGCGAATCAAACTCCGCGCCCGTCACCCTCTGTATATTGAAACAGCAGATGTCAAGCCCTCTGCCCGCCGTGATTTTCGCGTTTTTCTGCCGCAGGCTCCCCGACGCGGCGTTGCGCGGGTTTTTAAAGGTTTTCTCGCCGCTTTGCTCCTGCTGCCCGGCCAGTTTCTCAAAGGCGGCGCGGGGCATAAAAACCTCGCCCCTGACCTCGATAAACGGTACGGGTTCATTCAGTTTCAGCGGGACGGATTTTATTGTTTTCAGGTTTTCCGTGATATCCTCGCCCGTGTCCCCGTCCCCTCGCGTCGAACCCCTTATAAAAAGGCCGTTTTCGTATTCAAGGGACACGGAAAGCCCGTCAACCTTCGGCTCCGTGACGTATAAAACGTCTGCGTCCGTTTCCCTTACCCGCCTGTCGAAATCAAGCAATTCCTCCACGCCGAAAACGTCCTGAAGGCTCTCCATGCGGACTTCATGCGCGACCTTCCCGAAACTGCTTTCCGCCTCGCCGCCAACCCTCACGGTAGGGCTGTCGGGGGTCAGAAGCTCCGGGTACTTTTCCTCAATAGCGACAAGCTCCCGAATAAGCCCGTCGTATTCGTAGTCCGTAACCTCGCTCTCGTTTTCGACGTAATATTTGTATATATAGCGGTTAAGGTCATTACGCAATATCTCCGCGCGGGCGGCGGTTTTATCATATTCTGGCATTTAATTTTCCCCTTTTTATTGGTTAACAGCCTGACGGATCGCGTTTTCCACAAGCGTATTCAGCGATACTCCGTGTGCTGACGCTGTCAAAGTGGCTCTACGGTGCAAATCAGCGCCGATTCGCACATTAAAAGAACCTTTAAACGGCTTTTCGGGATGTTTGCCGTTTTGCGCGCAGAAGTCAAAGTATTCGTCAACCGCGTAATGAAAATCTTCGATAAGGTCTTTGACGCTTTCACCTTCAAAAGATATCAATGATTTAATGCCGGCCACTTTGCCGTGAAAAACGGCGTCCTCTTCTGAAAATTCGACGCTTCCTATATAATTTTTGTAATGAAGGTAATTATTCATAATAAGTTCCTTTCTTTTAATGCAGTTATAATATCGTCTAATTGATACTGCTTTAAAATATTCCTGGGGTGCGGTTTATGGAGCCGAATATAATCGCCCCCGCCATCTGAAAACGCAACCCTTGACCCTCCTGTTTTACCCGCGCTTGTATTAAAATATCCAAATTGACCGAGAAGCGTGACTAATTCTTCAAATGTAAAATCAACCGGACGGGAAAGCAACCGTTTTAACAATTTTTCTTTTCTGCTCAAATATATCACCGCCTATATTTATTATATCCTAAACAAACAAAAAATGCAACTATTTTTAGTCGCATTTTTTTATTTTCATATCTATTTCCCGGAAAATCGCAATATCCTCCCCTAAGACCCTAACCCCTAACCCCTACTAAAGGCACCGCCCCGAATATTATTGTTTCGGCGATTATTATGTTTGTGCTGACCGTGGTCGAGTTTACCCTGCCGGGGGTCAGTGCGTATACTATCGTTGCCGTTTCAAGGATCAGCTGGTGCCTTGTCTGGTTTATGCCCGCCGATTCGAATTTGTCCGCTAGATTGGCGCTTGCGGTGCATGAAACGGACAAATAAAACTTGACCCTCGGCCCCCTGCCCGCAAGGTAGTCAACGCCTGAAAGGGTGCCTATGGGGATTGCTATCTGCCGCCTGTCCGTTTTGCTTATGTAATCCGTGATTTTCATGGCTATATCGGCTTTTATGCGGTTCGCTTCAAGGCTGTCCGTTTTGAGTGCTGCCACTTTGCCTTCGCCGTCCTTTTCGATGCTCACCAAATCGCCGTAAGCTACGGCATTTTCCGCCATAAAATCAATTATCGCGCTGTTTACGGCGCCCGACGCGATTATATTAGCCTGCGCCTCGGCGTAGGCCTTGAAAACCGGGGCGGTGTACGCGTCAGACAGCACGAGCAGCGTCAACGCGGCAGCCAGCACGGCAAAGAGCCTGTAAAAAAATATGTTTCTTTTCGCGAACCTTTGGTTTTTTCGGAACAAAATTGTTACCCTCTATCATTTTTAACTTTTATTTAATGTATATTAGCTTTACAAAAAAAAATTATTGACTTTTTGCTTATTTTATTCTAAAATAATCCATAAAACAGGCCGTCCGGAAATGTGTGCTTTTTCGGGCAAACGGCTGTGAAAAAATGGAGGAAAGTTTATGAAAATCAAGGCAAGACCAATCTGCGCGGTTATGCTGGCGGCGGCAATGCTGCTGTGCTGTTTCCCGCTTATGGCGTTTAACGCGGGCGCGGCAAATGTCGTCGATTCCGGCGAGTGCGGCGACGGCTTCGGTCTAAACTCCTCATGGATTCTATATGATGACGGGCATCTTGTAATTAAAGGTTCAGGAAACATAGAAAGTTTTGATCTACCCTGGTCTCCATATAAAAATAAAATAAAATCGGTAACAATTGAAAAAGGGATCACACGTATATCCTGGTACGCGTTTTCCGGATGCTCATCCTTGGAATCCGTGATTATTCAGGACGGTTTCATTTCTATAACAAATCAGATGTTTTACGGCTGTTCATCATTAAAATCCATAAAAATCCCGGACAGTGTCACTTTTATAGGAAATAATGCGTTTTACAATTGTTCATCATTAAAATCCGTATCTATCCCTAAAAGCACAAAAAATATAGAGATTGATGCTTTTTCAGGATGCTCATCTCTTGAAGAGATAAATGTAGACAATGGAAATTTATATTTTGCGTCAGTTGAAGGGGTTTTGTTTAACAAAAGCCTGACAAGCTTAATACTTTGCCCGGAGGGAAAAAAAGGGGTTTATACGATTCCCGCCGGCGTCACTTCCATCGGCAACTGGGCGTTTAATGATTGTGCCTCACTGACAAGCGTAACCCTTCCGGATAGCATGACAAAAATCGACGATTATGCTTTTTGGTGTTTTAGCGGGCTTACAAATATAGAAATGCCCAACAGCGTGACAAGTATCGGCAATAATGCATTTTACTGTTGCACCGGGCTCACAAGCATAACTATTCCGGAAAGTGTAATTTCAATAGATTCCGCAACATTTATAACCTGCACGAACATGACATATATTACCATTCCAAGCAGTGTATCATCAATTGGTCATCATGCTTTCGGCAAAATTTATTATTACGTTGATGGCGGTGCCGGGGAAGTAGGTTTTGTCGATAACTTCAAAATCTACTGCTATAAAGATACCGCCGGGCATCAATACGCTTTGGATAACGGCTTTGATTTTGAATTGCTTGACGGCGAAATAGTGCCGGAAACAATAACTTCCGCCGAACACAAAACGGAAAACGGGTTTATAAGCGGCATTGCGGCGGGCGTCACGCTTGAAGGGTTGCTGGGCGGCATAAACGAAAAACCGTATGTCAAAGTGTTCGTCAAAGACGGGCAGGAGGTCACGGATAAAAACGCCCTTATGTGTACGGGCATGACCGTAAAATTAATGGACGGCGATAAGGCCACAGACGAAGCCGTCATTGCCGTCAAAGGCGACATAACGGACACGGGCGAAATAGACGCCTCCGACGCGAGGGCAATCCTGCGCCATGTAGCGAAGCTGGATGAGCTTAACGGCGCATATTATGAAGCCGCCGATTTAAAGGGCGACGGCGATGTGGACGCGGCCAACGCGCGGATGATCCTGCGCTATGTCGCGAAGCTGGAAACATCTTTATAAAAAGCGGCTAAAAATACAGCCCCCCCTCCCCGTGCCGCCGCGAAACGGCGGCACGGGGAGGGGGGGCTGGCACATTCAGTTTCCATCTATAAATTAAAATCTTTACTTTTCCAATTTATTTGGGTTAGGCTTTATCCAATATTTACATCCAGGTTTTTTTATGCTATAATCTATGCATAATTTATGGTTAGGGGCGTAAATATGGGTTTATCTGAATATTTCGCAATTTTGTCAGTTATATTGAATATAGCTGTCATCATCCTGCTTTTTTATTTCAAAAAATCACAGCCGGAGAGCAAAGACAGCGGCCTGTCCGACAAAATTGAATTTTTAGCAAGGAACACCTCCGATGAATTCCAGCGGGGGCGGCTTGACAACGCGCAGTTTCAAAAGGACATCCGCGACGATATCTCAAAGAGGGTAAACGAGGTCGCGGAAAAGCTGTCCGTCATGGTGGAGGGCAACCACGAGCATCAGTCGCGGCTTACGCGGACGCTCACGGATTCACTTGAAAATTTGCGCGAAAAAAACGCTGCGCAGAGCGAAAAGCAGACGCGGGCAATAGAGGCAGCCATAGAAAAAATGCGGGAGGGCAACGAAAAGCGGCTGGAGCAGATGCAGGGGGTCGTGGACGAAAAACTGCAAAAAACCCTTGAAACGCGGCTTGCCCGGTCATTTGAGCTTGTCAGTAAACAGCTTGACAGCGTACAGCAGGGCCTTGGCGAGATGAAAAACCTCGCCGCCGACGCAAAGAGCCTGAAAAACGCGCTGACCAACGTGAAGGAGCGCGGCACATACGGCGAGGTGCGGCTTGAAAAACTGCTTTCCGATATTTTAGCCCCCGGCCAATATGAAATCAATGTTGAAATCAGCGACAGCAAGCGCGTGGAATTCGCCATAAAACTGCCCG
>WREG01000028.1 GCA_009779455.1 Oscillospiraceae bacterium | reverse complement strand
TATAGGTTGATTTTGCCTTTTCCGAAACTATCCGCCGACCCTTGACAATCAAATAATAAAATGATTGTAGGCTTTGCCGACGGTGAAAAGAACTCAAAAATATGTTAGATTTAATCACCGCCGAATTTCCCATGGTATCATTTTATTATTTAATCATCAAGGGCAAGCACCGCGCTCACGCGGTGTCGGCTGGCTTTGCCTCGGGTTCGAGAATCTAAAAATATATTTTTAATAAAAATTTTACTTAAAGAATGTCAGTAATATTACTGGCGTTTTTTTATTGCAGTAAAAAATTTAAGTTTATAAGGGGGTATGGAATGTATATTCCATCAATTACAAATATAGAAAATGCTTTAAAGGTTTATTATGAAAACGCAGAGATCGGGAATAAAGAAATAAAGTATTTATTCGGCAACCGTTCATCTGCAACGATAGCAAGGTTAAAAAGGCTTGCTAAAACAGAAATGATAAAAAGAGGTATGCCAACATTTAACGCATATAAGGTGAATACCGCTATTGCCTATGATGTGTGGGGTATTGATATAACAGACTTAGAAAACCGCATGAAGAAGATAAAAGAATTATCTTTATAAATATCATGGATTAACCTTGCATGATATTTATTTTGTGTTGTATAATTAATGCAAGGTCAATCCGTCAAAAAGGAGGCTGACCGATGCCGATATACAAAGCCAACGGCAAAAAAGACGGATTGCAAAAATATAAAGTGCGTATAAATTACATTTCTGACAGCGGAGAATCAAAACAATTAACACGTATTGCATATGGGATAGATAGCGCAAAAGATTTAGAAAGACAGTTAAATCAAGAATTAAAGAATAATGAAATAATTCTTGCTAAAAAAATGACTGTTCAAGAATTATTTAATGAATATATAGAAATTAAAAAATTTGAAGTTAAGGAACTATCTATTGTTAAAAACATAAACGATTTCAACTACTATATTTTGCCAATATTTAAAAATCACTATATAGATAAGATAACGGCTAAAATGCTTATTGATTGGAAAATAGAACTTGAAAAAAAGAATTTATCATTAAACACTAAAAGAAATGCGTTTGTTGAATTTAAAGCAATGTTAAATTATGCGGTAAAGATGGAATATATTCTTAAAAATCCATTTACGCCAATATGTAATTTTAAAGATAATTCTATTATCAAACCTAAAATGAATTATTACACACCGAAAGAGTTTAAAAAGTTTATTAAAAAAGCTAAAAAAATTGCAAAAGAACGAGAAAAACATTTTAATGATATGTCAGAGTGGAACTATTATGTATTCTTCAATATTGCGTTCTTTACAGGTCTAAGAAAGGGCGAAATACACGCTTTGAAATGGTCTGATATAGACGGCTCTTATTTAACGGTAAGTCGTAGTGTAACGCAAAGACTTAAAGGCGGTGACAGAGAAACCGCACCAAAAAGCAAAACTTCAATAAGAGCGTTACAAATACCATTACCATTATTGCGAATTCTTAATAAACACAGGAAACGTCAAAAGCGATTGCATAATTTTACGAATGATTTTAGAATATGCAATGGCGTAAGAGATACATCTATTAAAAGAAAAAATGATGATATTGCAAAAGCGATAGGCATAAAAAGAATCAGAATACACGATTTTAGGCATTCTCATGTTTCAGTTTTAGCAAATGAGGGTATCAATATTCAAGAGATAGCCAGACGGTTAGGACATTCAAGAGTGGAAATAACATGGAATACATATTCCCATTTATACCCAAGAGAAGAAGAGCGAGCCGTCAAAATTCTTAATAAGCTAAGTTTTATAAGTCTACACGATTTCTACACGTTTTATCTGAATTTATTAATAAATCGGATAAAGAGCATATTATATAAAACAAACATAAACGCAGACAAATAGAGGGATAGAACATATTATAAAAAGATTCTAAATAAAATCGATATGATATTTTCTTATTCCCCTCACCTGCTCCAAATTTAAAAATATCCCTTAAATAGGGGTGTCAAACGATATATAAAAACGCTGTACACGATTTTTACACGATTAATAAAAAAATAAACGGATTGACCTTGTATTAAAATAGTTATGCTCCAAAATCATAACTATTTTTTTATAGTAGAAAATAACGCTGATGTGTAGCAAAGTAACGCTATGACACGTAAATGACTCGTAATTGACCGATTTTGACCCTTTACTTATACGGTGAAAATGTTATAATTGGTATCATAGGCGAAAAGTCTGTAAATAAGGAACACGTTTAAAGACGTGTTTTTTGTTTTGGAAGTGAAGGAGGGCAGAATGATTAATATTTTAAAAATTCCATGATTATATAATTTTGAATAGCTAAATATTGAAATTGTTGATTTTAAAAATCCTACTCAAAAAAGTTTGAAAAAAGCTCTTGACAAACGCAAAGGGTACGACTATAATTAACTGGTGTCTGTGGTGCAAGAAGGCTAATAATCAGGGGTTCAAGCAAAAAACAAGGACAGCACAGTATCAAAAAAAGCATATATATCAAGGCTTACAGCCTACAAGGATATGCACCTTTAGCTCAGTTGGTAGAGCACCTGACTCTTAATCAGGGTGTCCGGGGTTCGAGCCCCCGAAGGTGTACCAAACAAGTATTACACGAACACCTTTTATTTTTTATTTTTCAAACGGCTTTGCCGTTACGGTGCGGCTGCAATACAAAAAGAAAAAGAGAGTTTTTACGGCTCTCTTTTTTAATACCAATATATGACAAAATGGATGTCTATCGCGCCTTCCTCAAAGAACCTAACGCCTTCCCGCTTCATTATAATCCCACACTTCAAAACCGAGCTTTGCGATGGCCGGAGAATTTACAGCCAGCGTGAAATCCCGCGCCTCAATGTCCCTGAACAGCGGGTCGGCCACCAGTGCTTTTTTGTAATACCCTTTCCGCCGCATTTTTAATATCCCCATCTCATATTCGTCGCCCGAAAACAGCTTGCCCGGTTCGGCATAGTCGTAGTACAGATTGCCGCCGTCTATAAACTTGCCCTTCTTTACATTTGCGTAGATGGGCCGGCCGTCGCTGACGATGATGTTCCCCTCCAAGAAAATGCTCGTATGCTCCTCCTTGCGCGAAACCCTTACCTGCCCTTCTTCACTGAAAGCAAAAATGTTATTGCGTACGAGGTTTTCTTTGCCGTAGTGCTGGTGGAAGCCCTGGGAGCCGCAGTCGTATACCAGGTTTTTTTCTATAAGCTGGCCCGTGCTGCCCTCGTCCGGGTAGATGCCCCAGCCGCCGTAGCCGCCCTGCAGCGGGTCGGCCGCCACGTCGTGTATCACATTGCCCCGGATGACCGAATTTTCCTGCCTCCCCAAGGTGTATATGCCCCCCATATCGCTCAGCCACCCCTGGCCGATGTTGTGAATAAGATTGTTTTCAATGGATACATAGTCCGTGGGGTTTTCGCCGTAGCCCCAAACCCAGCCGCTGGAAATGGCCGTATAATAGCCGTCGTAAATCTCGTTATTGGCGATCTCGACCCGGTTCGCGTGTATGTTCAGCACCCCGATGGCATTGAAAAATCTCCGTCCGTAATGCGCGATCAGGTTGTTTTTAACGGTGATATTGCTGTTCGGCTCGCTAAAATCCCCGTGGATATACACCGCGTTGCCGCCGATGTATGTAAACTCGCAGTCGGTCGCGGCAGAATCATGCACACCTTCCGCAAACTTCAGCGCCGTAGCGCCGATATTCTCAAATTTGCAGCCTTCGAAATTTACCCCCGCGCTGTTCGTGACAAGTATGCAGGGATGCACGTTATATGCCGCCTGAGAATGATCCATGCCCTCCACAAAGGGCCATGCATTGCCGTCGCTCACGGGCATATTCCACGCGGTATTCTTGAAGGTGATCCCGCGGAAAGTCACGTTTTCCGCATTATCCAAGGTTAATAACCGCTCATGCATCCCGGCGTAAAGAACCGTATCGGCCATGCTCTCCCCCTCAAAGGGTATATAATACAATTTCCCGGCCGCCCGGTCCAGATACCACTGGCCGGGTTCCTTCAATTCCTCGAACACGTTTTCGAGGAAATAGCGGTCGTTCGGCTGGACCGTCATCGAGGCGGGGCGCAGCCACACCAGCTCGCGGGATGTATCGTCATAAGAGACCAGATTCGTTATTTCGTCCTTCCATGCGTGCAAAACCCGAAGGGCGACGTCCTCCATAGCATGGAACTGCCGCAGATCCCCATCCTTCGCGAAAAAGGAGGTATGCCCGCGCGTCAGCTCCCAAGGGGCGGTTTCTTTTGTGAACATCGCCCTTGCGCCCTCCGCGTGATCAACAAAAAGGTAGCCCTCCGCCGGGTAGCGCGGCCTCTGCAGCTGTTTTTCCGGATCCGGGTGATAGAGCGAGGTGAAATATCCGTCATACGCCACGGACCAGCAGGCCGTGCCGTTGACAGTATCCTCACTCCAGCCGACTATCTCAGCCGAACCGCTGAATATCGCTTCTTCGCCGGGGACATTACGGAATGTTACGTTTTTAAGCCCCGTGAACTCCGAAGAACCGGTGTATGTCCCGCCTTTCAGCCACACTGTAATGGCGGGGGCGGTGCGTTTATTTAGCTCTTCCCGCGCCTGCGCCATAGAATCCGCTAAAATATCTCCCGGCTGCATATCAAACGCCCCTTCGTCATAAGGTAAAAGCTCACGCGCCGCCTGTTCTTCGGGAAAGACGGGTACAAGCTCTTTCTGAGGTATAAAATACAGGTTTTCAATCCACATAAACCATGTGACTGTCAAAGCCGCCGCCAGCAAGCCGGCAGGGATGACCCACGCCCCCCTGCCCCTTTTCCGCAATGCTGTGAAAATATGCGCGCATTGTAAAAGAATAGACAGAACCGAAAGAGGCAAAACCACAGACCAAGCCGCTGCTGCGCCGTGTTTTTGGTTGCCGTAAATGACATAATTGATAAAAAAGGAAGCGCCAACGAGGTTAATCCCCGGGAAGACCGCCAAGGATATCAGCATCTTCCGCGCAAGCGTTTTGCCCCGGTCGCCGCGCACCCAAAACGTCAGCAGCGTCATCAAAGCCGCGAACAGAAGCACGACCAAAACGGCCCAAGGGTAGGCCTTCGGCTGCCAATAAGTAACGAAAGCGTCGTAATACCACCACAGCCCGGCGGCTAGAGCCGCCATGATTCCAAGCGCCCCTAAAGCTTGCAGAAAAGTGCGGGATTTAGGTGTAACAGACATGATAAGGCCCCCTAAATATTTAATTGGTGAACCAATAATTCCGCGCCGCTATTTATGGCGATACGCTCCTGCGGCGGGCGAAAGTTCATTTTGCTCGAAATACATTATATTTCTCCTGATCTTCTTCTGAAAAATCGTCTTTACCCGCGCCGCATTACGCTTTCGCCGGGAAGGGGTTGACAAAAACCCTTGCGGCAAGCTCATTGTCAAGGGCCAGCAGCATACCGTTGTTCTCGCCGATCAGCTTCAGCTTGTCCAAAATCTCCGTAACGCCGGATTCTTCCTCGACCTGCTCGTCAACATACCACATCATAAACTGATAGCAGGCGTGGTCGGATTCCTGCATGGCAAGGGTTGCAAGCGCGTTTATGCGATGTGTGACCGTTTGTTCATGGGACAGAACCTTCTCGAAAATTGCATTTACATTGTCGAAAGAAGCCGGGGGCTGCTCAATGGCCGCAAAGGCCGGCACCGCGCCGCGCTCCAAAATGTATTCATACATATGGGTCCCGTGCGCCGTTTCCTCCTGCGCCTGCACAAACAGCCAGTTGGCGGTCCCCTTCAGGCCCATTTTATCCGCCGCCGCGGACATGGCTAGGTACAGATACGCCGAATAGTATTCCGCGTTTACCTGATCAGAGAGCGCATTGGTTAATTTTTCGCTTAACATAATAGTTTCCTCCTATTTGAAATATCTTTCCAGCAGGCCTTTGAACGCTTTGCCGTGACGGGCTTCGTCCCGCGCCATTTCATGAACCGTATCATGGATCGCGTCTAAATTCAATTCTTTGGCCCGTTTGGCCAATTCGAACTTGCCGGTAGTCGCGCCTTTCTCGGCTTCCACCCGCATCGCGAGATTTTCTTTGGTGCTGACGGACAGCGCTTCACCCAGCAATTCGGCAAACTTGGCGGCGTGTTCGGCTTCCTCAAAGGCTGCCTTTTCCCAATACAGGCCGATTTCGGGATATCCCTCGCGGTGGGCGACGCGGGCCATTGCCAGATACATGCCGACTTCGGTGCATTCGCCGCTGAAGTTCATGCGAAGCCCGTCCAAAATATCTTGAGGGGCGTCTTTCGCGATGCCGACCGCATGCTCGGCAGCCCAAGTCATATCGCCGCTCTGTTCCTTAAATTTTTCGGAGGGGGCTTTACATTGCGGGCAATTCTCAGGGGGAGCATCCCCTTCGTGGACATAACCGCAGATGAGACATACAAATTTTTTCATGACAGTTTTTCTCCTCTGTTATTTTTATTTATTCCACCCTCACATTACTGAAGGCTGAAATCTGTTTTTATACCAAAGCCACATACGATATCATCATCACCAAAAATCCCGGCAATACCCTTAAAGGCAGTTTCTTATATAAGGCCTGTTTATCTCCCAGAGGTCGTCGAGCAGCCTGACGGCCGCGTCGGTGGAATTCACGGTCGGGTCGAGCAGCAGTGCCTGCAGTGCCATCTCCTTGCTGCCGCTGACCGCCGCGTCCACCGCCATCTGCTGGACCATGACCTGCTGCGAAAGCACGCGGGCGCAGGCGGGGAGCAGTTCGCCCATGTGCAGCGGGGTTATGCCCGCCGCGTCGGCCATGACAGAAACCTCCACCGCCGCGTCATCGGGCAGGTTTGAGATGGCGCCGTTATTGTAAACCACGCCGCTCGGGATGACCTGCCGCTTGTCGTTGAGGACGCCGGTTATCACGTCGACGGCCCGCTCGCCCGACGGCTCGAGCCAGTCGGCGAAGCGGTTTTCTTTTATGCGTGATTCCATCTCCTCCAGCCTTTTGGCGCGGTTGGCGGCGTCGCGCTCGAAGTCGTAGCCCTCCTCGCCAGCCTCGTAGCCGAAACTGAGGTACTCGCCCATATGGTCGTCCGAACAGGTGGGGAACAGGCCGAAGGCGCGGAACATTTTGCGCGTCAGCGGCTGGTAGGACGGGTCATAAGCCCTGTCGCATTCGGCAAGGACGGGATACAGGTCTTCGCCCGTCACGGCGTCTTTTATTGAGGTCAGCCATTGGAAATGGTTCAAGCCTGCTCCGGTCACAGATATGCTCTGAGAATCGCGCCCCATGATTTTGGCGGCGGCGTTCTGCGCCATGGAGATGCCGTGGCAGAGCCCCACGGCGCGGATTTTGGAATAACGCCCCAACGCAAGGATGATACGGCTTTCGGGGTTGGAAAAGTTCAGGAAAAACGCGCCGGGGCAAAGCTCCTCCATATCCCGGACGATGTCGAGGATCATGGGGATGGTCCGCAGCCCGAAAAACAGCGCGCCCGGGCCTCCGTTCTCGCCCAAGGTGTGGCGGACGCCATGAGCCTTGGGGATGGCGAAGTCGAGCTTCCACAGCTCGGCCCGCTCGATGCAGATGGCGTTGACGACGAAGCCTGCGCCGGGCAGGGCCTGACGGCGGTCGGTGGTTTTTTCGACGGTCAGCCCGGCCCCCGCGGCTTCGTTCATGCCGCAGGCCACGCCGTAGGCGCGGTCGAGGGCCTCCCCGTCGATGTCGACGAGGGCCAGCGTGCTACCGCGCAGCCCGGCCGAGGTGAAAACGTCGCGGAACATAGAAAGCCCGAAACACAGGCTGCCCGCGCCGATGAATACGATTTTTGTCTTGTTCATTTTATCAGTTTCCCTGCTGCAATGTTTTCTTTACAATATTATACCATGATTCTAAGGAAAATACGTCAGTATTTTCGCATGGCGCGGGATAACAGCCACCTTTATCGCCGCACTTTACTGCGCCTATTATACCATCATCCGGCATTTATTACAAGCTAATTTTTTTAAAGTTCATTACTTTTGATAAAACCTGTTGAAATAAAAATCAAAATGTATTATAATATTTATTGACAGGGATGAAAAAGCCTAAAACAGACACGTAGGAAGCCGAGGAAAAAAAGATGCAATATTTGCTCTTGTTCATAGAAGGGATCATCACATTTATTTCGCCCTGCCTGCTGCCGTTGCTGCCGGTGTATATCTCTTTCTTTGCGGCGGGCGAATCCGACAAACGAAAAACCTTTACCAATTCCCTCGGGTTCGTGTCGGGGTTTACTGTGGTATTCGTTATCCTCGGCGCTTTCGCGGGAACGTTCGGAAGACTGATGAGTGACTACGCGACAATTGTAAATATCGCAACCGGGCTGATTGTTATTGTGCTGGGTTTGAATTTTATCGGCGTCATCAATATTAAATTTTTACAGCAAACGAAGGGGCGAAACGCGAACACAAAGAATTTGACATTTTTTTCATCAGTGCTTTTCGGAATTGTATTCTCTATAGGCTGGACGCCCTGCGTCGGCACATTCCTCGGCTCGGCGCTGATGATGGCCGGGAGTCAAGGGGGCGCAATTAACGGTATCCTGATGCTGCTTGTGTATTCGCTGGGATTGGGCATCCCCTTTGCGGCAAGCGCGGCGCTGATAGACCGACTCAAAGGCGCGTTCGATTTTATTAAACGAAATTACAATGCGGTCAACATTGTTTCAGGCATATTACTGATTGCAACGGGTATTTTGATGGCGACAGGCCTTATGGGACGGTATTTGTCCTTAGGAGGTTTTTAAACCTGCTTGCCTACAGTTTTGATTGGAAGAAAAGTTTGAAAAATAAATTTTTCAAACCGGAAGTTTTGTCCTTTCGCGCAAAAACGATGGCGCGAATTTCCTGCGGAAAACGGACATAACTCCCGCCTCGCAAACGTCTCGCTTGCGAGACGATGGAAAGGATAGTCACAAGTATGACAAAAAATATTAAAACAGTTCTCGGGATAGCGGGTTTTGCGCTTTTGATGTTTGCCGCTGTTTTTGCGTACAATGCGCTCGGCGACCGAATAAAGCCGGATAGCGGGATCGGGACGGCGCCCGGGCAAAGCGAAAATTCAGAAAAGAACACAGATAAAGAAAAGGCTCCGGACTTTACCGTGACAGACGCGGACGGAAACAGCGTAAGGCTGTCCGATATGGAAGGCTATCCGATCGTCCTTAACTTCTGGGCAAGCTGGTGCCCTCCATGCAAGCTTGAAATGCCGGACTTTGAAAAGGTTTACCGGGAGCTTGGAGAAGAAGTGCAGTTTATGATGGTCAATCTGACCGACGGGCAGCGTGAAACAAAAGGCAGGGCCGAAGCGTACATCAGCGGCGAAGGACACACGTTCCCCGTGTTTTTTGATACGAAGCAGGAAGGCGCGCCGGCATATGGGATACGCTCCATCCCGACCACGTTTTTTATTGATAGGGACGGATATATCGTTACAGGCGTTCAGGGGGCTTTGGAAGAAGCGGCTCTGCGGCAAGGGATTGATATGATAAGATGAAAAAAAGCTTTATCAAGGATGTCGTACTGCTGCTTGCGGGCGGAATCGGGACGCTTGCGACCTTTGACACAATCAATCATTTCTGTTTTTGATGTATCAGTCATTGAGTTTATTAAAGGATGGATGCAAAAATGCGCGTAACATTGGCACAGCTACCTGTTCAGGATTGGGATATAGGGGCAAATTTAATTAACATCAAAGAGGCTGTCATGCAGGCGGCGGATGAGAACTCCGACATCGTTCTGACGCCTGAAGGCTCGCTTTCAGGTTATCATCATCTGTTTGACTTTACGCAATTAAGAGAAGCGCTGGCAGAAATTGAGGCTTTCGCGGCGTTCCGCCGCGTGGGGCTTGCCCTCGGCGCCTGCATGGAGGAGGCTGACGGGCTCCGCTACAATGAGCTGCGGTTCTATTCCCCCTGCGGCGAATATCTTGGCTGCCACACGAAAGCCCTGCTTTGCGGATCGGGAGAGCCGCCCGAAGGCGAGCTGAACCATTACGCCGTGAAGCCGCTCCGCGTTTTTGATTTCATGGGCGTCACGGTCGGCGGGCTTATATGCAACGATTTGTGGGCCAGCCCCGGCTGCACTTCAATGCCCGACCCGCACCTGACGAAACAGATCTCGCGCATGGGGGCCAAAATTATTTTCCACGCAGTCAACGGCGGACGGGACGAAAGCGAGCTGTCGCAGGGGCTTGTAAGAAAATTCCACGAGGTACACGTCCTTATGAAAGCGCAGGCCGACGGCCTTATAATCTGCACGGCGGACAACGCCTGGCCGGAGCATATAGTCGTGTCGTCCCTGGGCGGGGTCGCGCTCCCGAACGCTTCATGGCTATGCACGCTGCCGGATCAAGGACGGCAAGTCGCGACTTTTGACATAGGCAAGTTGTAAATTGCAGACGCGCCCTGCCAAAAGAGCGGCAGCAGCTGACGCGAAAAGGATTTAACGATCCCGAAAGCGCCGGCCCCTTACTTTTATTTTAAACTCTTTACTTTTTCATATTTTTGTATTAATATATATATCATGATATATAATGAAACGCTATCATTGTTAAAAAGCGCGGTATCCGCCCGATATCCCGAAACCGCCCCAAAAGCTTTTGTCCGCACCTTTGGCTGCCAGGCGAACGTGGCCGACAGCGAACGGCTAAAGGGTATGCTCTTTGAAGCGGGTTTTGAATTCTGTGATTATCCCGAAGATGCAGACCTCGCGCTTTTCAATACCTGTGCGGTAAGGGAACATGCAGAAGACAGGGTTTTCGGCAATGTCGGGGCTATGAAGCCCGTAAAAGAAAAAAACCGGGGCATGATAATCGCCCTTTGCGGCTGTATGCTGCAGCAGGAACATATCGCGGATAAGATCAGGCAAAGCTACCCTTTTGTAGACCTTGTTTTCGGGACTTTCGCCATACCTCGCTTTCCGTCTCTTTTATATACCGTTTTAATGTCCGGCAAACGGGTTTTCGACACCGATCTTGAAAACCCCAACCCCTGCGAAGGTTTGCCCATATACCGTGAACGGCGGTTTAAGGCTTGGCTGCCCATAATGTACGGCTGCGATAATTTTTGCAGTTATTGCGTCGTGCCTTATGTCAGGGGCAGGGAAAGAAGCCGCGAAAAAAGCGCGGTAATTGAAGAAGCAAAAAAGCTTATCCACGACGGAGCGCTGGATATAACCCTTTTAGGGCAGAACGTGAATTCCTACGGCAAAAATTTAAGCGAAAAAATCGGTTTTCCCGAGCTTATAAGGGAACTTAACGCACTAGACGGCAATTTTCTTATAAGATTCATGACCTCTCACCCCAAGGACTGCGGCGAAGAGCTTTTTACCGCCATGCGCGACAGCGAAAAGGCGGCGAAACATCTGCATCTGCCGTTCCAGTCGGGAAACAACAGGGTTTTAAATGCTATGAACAGGGGTTATACGCGGGAGGATTACCTGCGGCTGATATATGCGGCCCGGCAAATAATGCCCGATATTTCAGTAACAAGCGACGTTATCGTGGGATTCCCCGGCGAAAGCTACGAAGAATTCAGGGACACCTTAAAACTTATAGAGGAAGCGGAATTTACCTCTCTTTTCACATTTATATATTCAAAAAGAAGGGGTACCGCCGCCGAAAAGCTGCCGGATCCGGTTCCGCATACGGAAAAAGCCGGATGGATGGAAGAATTGCTGCGCCTGCAGGAGGGCATAGCCGCAAAACGCACCGCCGGCAGCATAAATAAAGTATACAAAGTTCTCGCGGAGGAAAAAGCCGCGAAAGGCGGGTATCTTACGGGAAGGACTGAAGGCAACGTGAATATTTTGTTTGGCGGAGGAGAAGAATTAATAGGGACGTTCCGAAACATCCGTGTGAAAAACGCGGAAAATTGGATATTATACGGCGACATTGTAACGGAAAACCATACTTGAAACCCATTAAAATTCAGAACGGAGAAATCAAAATGGACGTAATAAAAATGACCCGGGAATTAGGCAAAGCCATTCAATCCGACGAAAGGTATGAAAACTTTCAGCAGACGAAAAAAAACAATGAAGCCGACAGCGGGCTGAACGCTTTGATGGGCAAATTGAACCTTGCCCAGATGTCTTACCAAAACGAATCGGAAAGCGAAAACCCCGATAACGCAAAAATGGACGCGTATGACAAAGAATTTCATGAAATATACGGCGAGCTTATGCAAAACCCGAATATGCTGCGATATGAGGCGTCGCGGATCGAAATCGACAAGCTCATGAATCATATTATGCAGCTTTTGGCTTTATGCGTAAACGGGGCCGACCCCGATACCTGCGAACCGGAAGCGGCAAATTGCGGGAGCGGCTGTGCTGCTTGCGGAGGGTGCGGATAATATAAATGCACAGTTTATAATTGAAAAATGTTGTGTGTTGAAAAGGGGAGAGATAATTTTATGGCAATGACCCCCATGATGGAGCAATATTTTTCCGTCAAGGAGCAATATCCGGATACGTTGATATTTTTCCGTTTGGGTGATTTTTACGAGATGTTTTTCGAAGACGCCAAAATCGCCTCAGGGGTGTTGGAGCTTGTGCTGACGGGGCGGGACTGCGGGCAGGAGGAACGCGCGCCTATGTGCGGCGTCCCTTACCATTCCGCAGACGGGTATATCGCGAAGCTCATCTCAAAAGGATATAAAGTAGCCATTTGCGAGCAGACGGAAGACCCCGCCGAAGCCAAGGGGCTTGTCAGGCGCGAGGTGGTCCGTGTTTTAACGCCCGGAACCGTAATTGAAAGCAATATGCTCGACGAGGGTAAAAACAACTATTTGGCAGCCATATGCAAACACGCGGGCGGCGCTCCCGGCCGTGCCGGCGCCGGGCTGTGTTTCGTTGACATATCTACGGGTGCCGTTCATGCCGCCGAATTTTCCGCAGACAACAGTTCGGGAACGGTGATTAACGAACTGGCGCGGTTTGCGCCGGCGGAAATCATATTAAACGAAGCGGCGGCAAAAGATAAGGATATAAGGGAATATATATCCCGCGACGGATCCGTGTCGGCTGAAACGTTTTCTGATGGATGTTTTTTATATGACGGGTGCAAAGAGCTGGTTCTGAAATATTTTAAAGCCGACGACCTTTTCAACCTTAATATCATAGAAAAACCTTTATTGGTATGCGCGGCGGGAGCGGCGTTGAGATATCTCGCGGACGTTCAAAAAAACACCCTTGAAAACATTAATTCCGTGACGCTGTTCGGTGATGAAAAATATATGCCGCTGGATTATGTGACAAGACGCAGCCTCGAACTGACGGAGACGGAACGGCGGCGGGAGAAAAAAGGCTCCCTGCTTTGGGTCCTCGACCATACAAAAACCTCGCCGGGGAAAAGGCTTATCCGCTCATGGGTGGAGCAGCCGCTGGTGAGCGTGCCGCACATTATATCGCGGCAGAACGGCGTGGCGGAGCTTGTTTCGGGCAATATACTGCGTTCAAAGCTCGGCGAAGCGCTTTCCGGCATAAACGATATGGAACGTATGCTGACGAGGATAATATTCGGCACGTCGAATGCGAAAGAGCTTAGGGCGCTTGCGAATACGATATCGAAACTGCCGCTTATAAAACAGCTTTTAGAAAAAACGGAATCAAAAATATTGAATGAAATCCATTCGTCTTTAGATTTGCTTGAAAACACAGCGGAACTTATAAATTCAGCTATTAAAGAAGATCCGCCTTTCAGCGTCCGCGAGGGGAACATGATTAACGGCGGTTATTGCAAAGAATTGGACGAGCTTCGTCTGATCCTTCATGCTAATAAGGATTACCTGGCGAAAATAGAAGCCTCAGAGCAAGAAAAAACAGGTATAAAAAAGCTTAAAATAGGTTACAACAGGGTTTTCGGATATTATATAGAAGTATTGAACTCCTACAAGGAGCTTGTTCCCGACGGCTACATAAGAAAGCAGACCCTTTCAAACTGCGAACGGTATATAACGGAGGAGCTGAAGGAACTCGAGACAAAGGTTTTGGGCGCACAGGACAGGATCGTAAAGCTTGAGTATGAGCTTTTTGCGGACGTGCGGGAAAAGGTGGCGGCGGAACAGCACAGAATCCGGGCGACGGCGGCGGCGGCGGCAAAGCTTGACGCGCTTTACTCTTTGGCCAGGGCGGCGGCGGCAAACAATTACGAGAGGCCTTTTATCGGCGACTCAGACAGGGTTGCAATTAAAGAAGGCAGGCATCCGGTTGTCGAAAAATTTTTAAAGGATTCCCCTTTCGTGCCTAATGACGCTGAACTGGACTCTAAAAGCAACAGGACAATGATTATAACCGGCCCCAATATGGCGGGAAAATCAACATATATGCGTCAAACCGCCCTTATCGTTTTAATGGCTCAGATCGGCGGTTTCGTACCGGCGAAAAGCGCCGAAATAGGTGTTGTGGACAATATTTTTACCCGCATCGGCGCGTCCGACGACCTTTCGGCGGGGCAATCCACATTTATGACGGAAATGTCGGAAGTTTCGGTTATTTTAAAGAACGCGACAAACAAATCCCTTATCATTTTCGATGAAATAGGCCGCGGTACTTCTACCTTTGACGG
>WREG01000027.1 GCA_009779455.1 Oscillospiraceae bacterium | reverse complement strand
GGATCTGGTCATCGGCACTATCGAATACCATTTCGGCGTAAAAATCGACAATTATGTGCTGATAGGCTTTGACGCTTTCAAAGAAATAATAGACTACTTCGGCGGGATAAATATGGACGTGTCAAAAGCGGAGGCGGAGGCGATGGCAAAATTCGACTGCGTCGTCGCCCCGGGCGACAACGTGCTTTTGAACGGCGAGGAAGCTTTATGGTACAGCCGCATACGCAAATTGGACTCCGATTTCAAGCGGACGGAAAGGCAGAGGGCCGTCGCGTCGAAAATCATAGAAAAAGCGAGGAAATCAAACCTTGTAGATCTGGTCTCCGTCGCAAACAAAATCGCCCCGTCAATAGAAACGGATCTGCCGCAGGCAAAAATATATTCGCTGGGGGCAAGCGCCGTTTTTTCTTATTTGAAATATGAAGTAATCGACGCGACGATACCCGCGCCGGGGCTGTGGAAAAGCGAAACGTTCAAATCCCAGTCCATCCTGCGGGTGGATATCGAGAAGAACAGGGAATATTTGGCGGAGTTTTTGTATGGAATCAATTAGGATTTAGGTGCTAATGTTCTAAATAAAAAAGATGCTTAAATTATGATGTTATGCTGATAATTTGCACCCAACCGGTAGGGGACCGAAAGTTATATTAGTAAATAATCATAGGTTATCGCACGGGCGGGTATAAAACTAAATTATTCCGTTGCTATCAAAGGGGGAATTTTTTCCGTCAGCGCCGCCCCTTCGGGCAGGGCCGAATCGACAGACACGATGAAATTTTCATCATCTAAATCTTCGACAAGCGGAAGGCCGAAAGAATTTAAAAGGCGTTTGACCGTGGGCTCCTTCGCGTCGGTCAAAAAGGCGTCCGCGTCGCCGGGCAAAACATTCGCCTGGTACTGCTCGGCGTGAAGGAGCGAGATGACGGAATTGCCGCCCGACACTATAAGCCCTTTTTCCGTCCTTTCAAAAGCGATGACAGGGAATCCCGATTCCCTTAAAAGATTTTCAACATATTCGCGGTGGTTGTTTTTCAGGGTGAATTTTTTTCGAGCCATAAATATAATTCTCCTTAATAAAAATAAAATATACGCAGGCGCGTCACGGGTGAGAGGCTTCGGTTCAGCTCCGATATTCTAAAACCTTTTTATAAACCTCAACCACATTCCCGGTGGGCGTATTGTCCTGTATCATATGTGCGGGGGAAAACATATACCCGCCGCCGGGGGCGTAAACGTCCAGTTTATGCGTTACGTCCGCGACGGCTTCTTCCGCGCTGCCGAAAGCCAGAGGCCCGGCTGTTGAAACCCCGCCGTGGAAAGCGAGCCGCCCGCCGAAAGTCTTTTTTATGTATTCCGGCGACATATCCGCCGCTTCCGGCTGGAGGGTGTCCACGGAGTTCACGCCCATTTCGATGAAATCCTCGAAGGCGAAGGAGGACGAGCCGCAGCAGTGCATCATCACGGGCAAACCATAGCTTTTCGCCAGATAGATAAATTTCTGATGGCGCGGCCTTATCTCTTTTCGGAACAGTTCAAGGGAGATTATAGGCCCGCGCTGGGTACCCAAATCCTCGCCCATCCACAAAAAGTCGATATGACCTTTGCATTTGTCCAAGAGCCTTTCCGTTATCTTAAATTCGATATCCAGACGGCGCTCGGTAAGAAGCGTCCCGGCCGGGTCGGCCGTGATAAGGTCGATAAAGGCCTGCTCCATGGTGCGGAAGCGGCCGTTTACGTTGATGATGTCGGCAAGGCCCGCCCCGCCCGCGAAAATTGCCCTGTCCCTGCCATTTCGTTCCTCTTTGCAATATTCCAAAGCGGCGGCGTAATCGAAATCGTCAGGGTTCGGCATAGGGTAGTCCGCCACCGCCTGCTCGTCAGCATCCTTTAACGGGAATTCGCAGTTATCCTCATAACCGCCGTAGCTGTGGTTTATCCACCGCGTGCGCTGCCCCCACAGGGGGTCGGCGTTTATGCCCCTTTCCGGGTCGCCGAAATGCAAGCGCGGCCCGGTATAGGGCGCGCCCATCCCGCGGAAATCCACATGCAGATAATCGACCAGATCAAGCTTCCCGCCGGGCGTGACGCCGAAATGCTTCTTTAAGCGCTCATTTATGCCGCCGTTGGCCGAATAGTTTATCGGCACACGGTCGGTTTTTTCGTATGCGAATGTGTTTAAAACTCTTTGCCTTGATGTCATATTTATAATCCATCCTTTATAAATTTTTGCGAAGCACAAAATTTGTAGCTTAAAAAATGTCTGGCAATTTTTCAAACTTATCCTCCTATCTTGTTGACAAACGCTCCCTTGCTTCGGTAAGTTCAGCGTAATTCTTTATGTACGAATGGTAACCGCCCATAAAATGCTGCACGTCGTCTATCCTGACGCGGAAGCCGTCGTTGCGGATGCCGAAGGAATTGAGTATAACGGACGGCTCTTTCATATACATGGCGGCTTCGGGGAAGAAGTACGCGTTTAGCATATACCCGGCTCTTTTGAATATTGTATCAATGAAAAACCCTGCGTCAAATTCCGCCAAATATTCCAAACCGCTGTAATCTTTAACGGTTCGGCTGTAAAGCTCAAACAATGCCATCAGCATTTCCATTGAAGTATGGGAATACGATTTATAATTCGCGATTTTTTTAACGTTTGCCTGTGCGATTTTAAGCCCGAATTCCAAAAACTGCGGCTCGGGGCAATGTTTCGTTATTTCGCTTACGGTATATGCCAGCCAATGATCCGAGTCCTTCGGCTCGACCGTTTCAATAAAATATCCCAAGGCCTTTTTAGCCGAATCGATATATTCCTCCCGTCCCGAAAGCCCGTAGGCGCGGGCGAGGGCAAAGGCCGCTTCCCCGTCATAAAATGATACGCTGAAATCCTTTTTCCTTGAAAAATCAGGGTAGCTTAATATATGGTAAAAGGAACCCGTTTCCCCGTCTTGCAAAGCTATAATCCCGTTCGCGAGTTGTTCGATAACCGTATTATAACGATCGGTCTGAAAAGCCTCTGCATAAGAAACAAGCGCCAGAATCGCAAGCCCGTTGCCTCCGATTTTCACCTCATCGCTTTGCCTGTCGATTAAATACGCTATATCCGGTTCCGGGCATTCAATGTTTTCATCAACTAAAAATCCTATGGCTTTTTCAATCGGCGGAATCAATGAAGCAGCCCCCGTCCCGGCGTACTGATTGCTCAAAGCCCAGGAAGTCCCGGCTTGGCGCAGGATATTATAACCGGGCAAAATCTCGCCCGCAACAGGCGAAAAGCCGTATATAAATTGGCCGTCGTCCCCGATTATTCCCGATAAAAACCCGGCCGAACCGGCCATAAGCCCTTTTATAAAAGCATCGTCCGGCTCTGCGGGTATTCTGAGCCCGTAATTGCCGCTATCCGTCCCCAAGCGGAAAATCTCACCGTTTTCGCCGCACATAAACCCCTGTGTTTTAAAAAGTATAAGCTTTAAAGGGATCCCGGCAAATAATCCCTCCTCCCCGCGGCCCGCGAGATAGCTTCTGATATTTTCTCTGTCCATACGGCTTTCTTCATAATTAATCAGGCCGGCCCCGTTTAGCTCGGCTTCAAGAAAAGCGCATGAAAAGCCCCGGTCAAACGCGGCGCCTTCGCGGAAAAAACCGTTTTGGATTTTTGTCAGCGCCCACAAATATTTAAAAATCCCGATTTCGCGGATATCAGTTACAATATCCGCTTTTACCCAAAGCGCTTCATATCCGTTGGCGTCTATAAACTCATGCGCTTTGCTTACGGCACAGTCCCAGGCGATTTCCGGCGATTTTCCGTTCGAATGAAAAACCGCCGCCCTTTCGGTCGAATCGCATATTGAAATGAATACGATATACCCGTATCGGCCGGTTTTATAGTTTGCACTTTTTTCCGCTTCGCCGCTTAAAACAGCATCCTTCAGCGCTGACGTTTTCGCGCTGAAAACTTCGGAATTCCCTATGTAAAGCTGATCGGAGCCGTCGTTGACAATTGCTTTATTCCCCCGGCCGTTTAAAACGGCAGCTGCGGCAATGGCCGCGATAAGAATTACGCCCGCTAATATCCCCGTCAGCAATCTTTTGTTTTTCATATAGGTCTCTCCTTAAAAAATATTAATTTACGTAATCATCCCAAACAAGGCAGCCGCGTTGTCTTTTGTAATAGCCAAAAGCTCCTGCGTTTCTATTTTTTTTATTTCGGCGATCTTTTCCGCCGTATATTTTATCATATCCGACCCGCAGCGCTTGCCCCTGAACGGCTCGGGGGACATATAGGGCGCGTCGGTTTCCAAAAGAAGCCTGTCAAGAGGGACTGCGGCAGCGGCTTCAAGGGGCTTTTTGGCGTTCTTGAAGGTCACAGCCCCGCCAAAGCCTATATACATTCCGAGTTCCGCCGTTTCTTTCGCCAGTTCCGCCCCGCCCGAAAAACAATGCAAAACGCCTTTAAGGCGCACCCCTTTCGTGCGGTATTTTTTTATGATTTCCAGCACGTCCGAATGGGCTTCGCGGTCATGGATAATGACGGGCAGGCCAAGCTCCGCCGCTATTTGCAGGTGCCGCTCGAAAACGCGGATCTGCACGTCGCGGGGGGTGAAATCGTAGTGGTAGTCAAGCCCCGTTTCGCCGATTGCCACGCATTTTTCATGCGCGGCTAATTCAATAACAGAATCATAATCCGATTCATCAATTTTAGCCGCTTCATGGGGATGAATTGCGGCTGCAAAGCGGATAAAACCGTATTTTTCCGCCAAATCCTTTGAAAATACGCTCGATTTAACGTCCGTGCCGCAGTTTACCACGCCGCAGACGCCCTTTCCGGGCAGCGCGGTTAAAATGGCGTCACGGTCTTCGTCAAACCTGCCGTCGTCATAGTGGGCATGGCTGTCAAAAATATTATTATATGCCATTATCATGCTTCCGTTATACCGCTGTTCACAGCGTTTTCATACTCCGCCGCTTCAGCGAAAATTTCTTCTATCGCCATATCGTTCCACAAGCCGCGCCGCCATTCCGTGTAATCAAAAGTGTCGCGTTTGACCATGCTGATAAAACGTTCCGCGTCAACCATGCCAAGCGCGCGCATAAGCACGTCCATGGCTTCAAACCGCAATGTGCTGTCGGTTCTCACTTTAAATCCTCCGTTTCCCTAATAAAATCTATCGGATTGATAATATCAATGCCTTCAATGTTTTTATTTAAAAGCTTTTTATCCGTGGTGATGAAATAATCGCAATTCCTTTCTATCGCGCAGGAAATATGAAGCGCGTCTTCGTTCTTTATGCCGGATTTCATGATTTCCTTTCCGTGCGTAAGTATTGATTTTGAAGACGGGCAATAATCTTCCGAGATATCTTTCCAAGGAGAAATTGCGTTTTGTTTTTCTCTGTATGGATTTTTACCGTTTTCATAATCAAGCATGAAAGACCAGCAAAGCAGATATTTTCCTTCGCGTGTATTTTGCTGAATATAAAGCTTCGCTTCCGTTTCCAATCTGATTTTCATCTGAGACTGATCGTCGAATGGACGGTTATAACTGCAATTATCTAAATATATTTTTAATATTGCCATAAAAATTTACCTTATTTCTGTTTGAAATTAAGTTATTTAAACTTTTATTCGTTAGCGCCATCCGCAGACGCCCTTTCCGGGCAGCGCGGTTAAAATGGCATCCCTGTCTGCGTCAAACCTGCCGTCACCGTAGTGGGCGTGGCTGTCAAAAATGTTGATATAATTCATCATATTATCATTCAATGGAAACCGGGAGGGGAAAATCCAGCCGGTCAAACTTTCTCAATATATCCATATTGGATGTGATGCCGTGCGCGCCCCAATAATAATTCCCGATCGCCTGTTCGGCGCCGCTCCACCGTTTGCGTCTGCCATCCGGGTGCGCGTTGTTCTTTTCCCACGACTTGATCTCTTTCTCCGATGCTATATAAATTTCACGCGTATCGCGCAGCGTGTCAACAATCGTATCCAAATTTATATCCGCAACATTTTTAAGCGCCGGATAATGCCCGCTTTCAGGCGAGCCGACAAAGAACACGGGCAACGGCTGCCACATAGGCCACGTTTCCGGGTCAAATGCCTCAGGGTCAAATGCCGTCAGGTCATAATCGGGGACGCCGTTAAGGAGGATTTTCCCGCACTGCTTATACTTATCTTTAAGCGCCGCCGCCTTTTGGCGGATTTCGCTGTTTTTGTCCGCATATTTGAGTATGAAGTCTGAAAGGCGTTTGGTCACGCCTATGTCAGCTTCCGCTGCTTTCTTCGGGTCGTAATGAAACCATGGCAAATGGGAATAATCATTGTTGCCGGGGATTCCCTGCATACCCACCCAGCCGTTTTCCGTAAAATATGTGGCGGAAGCAAGGTATTTGATGATACCGGCCACCATTTCATTTTTTATGTTGCTGACATAATCGCCCGCCGCGTCTAAGTAATCCAACGCAATGCATACCGTATAGGGAGAGGAATCAGGGTTCCAGTTATTGCACTCGATGTTGTATCCAAAACCGCCGTCCTCATTTTGGTAAGCGGACAGAACCGAAAGGAAATCCTCGCAGCTCCCGTTTTCAAAAAGATATTTCCACTTGGTAAAGTCAAGCGGCCTTGCGCCTCGGCAGACAAGGCGGCGGAGTTTAAGAAAATCTTCAAGCGACAGTTTTTTCATTTTAAATCCTTCTAGTATACTGTTCAGTCGGCACAACTACAATTTTTAGCGTTAAACATTATATTACCGTATTTTTGCCCCGACAGGCATTTCATCGACAAAAACAACCTTCACGTCATCCTCCCCGCAGTCCCCTGCCAGAATCATGCCGTTGCTCTCGACCCCGCGCAGTACGGCGGGTTTTAGGTTTGCTACGACAATGATGCGCCTGCCTTTAAGGTTTTCGGGGGAATACCAGGGCGCAATGCCCGATACCACCGTCCGCTCCGTCCCGCTTCCGTCGTCAAGGGTGAGCTTCAACAGCTTTTTCGCCTTTTCCACGGGTACGCAGTCAAGGATTTCCGCCACTTTTAGTTCAACTTTCGCGAAATCCTCTATACCTATTTGAGCGATGCCCGGAATTTCAGTTTTCGCCTTGCTTTTTTCCTCAAGCTCCGCTTTGATCTGTTCAAGCATTTTTTCCGTTTCAATCCTTGCGAAAAGCGGCTTGGCTTCTCCTACTTTGCTTCCCAGCGGTATAGCCCCGAAGGCGTTAAGGCTTTCGTAATCGGTGATATCGCAATTGATTTGGCTCAAAATCTCCTTTGAGTTATCCGGCAGGAAGGCTGAAAGCTGCACGGCGATAAAGCGTATGCTCTCGATAAGGTTGTAAAGCACGGTAGCCAGCCTGTCGCGGTCGGACTCATTTTTGGCCAATACCCATGGCATGGTTTCGTCGATATATTTGTTGGCGCGCTTTGCAACATTCATTATGGCGTTCGCGGCCTTGCTTATTTGGAAGGCGTCGATGTATTTTTCGACCTCTTTCACGCTTGCCAGCGCCACGGACTTAAGGTCGTCGTCAAACTCGCCCGAAGCGGTATTGCAGGGAATCGCGCCGTCAAAATATTTGTTTGCCATTGCGACAGTGCGGTTCACAAGGTTCCCCAATGTATTCGCCAAATCAGAATTATACCGTTCAATTATGGTTTCGTAGGTAAGCGAGCCGTCCTGTGCGAAAGGGATTTCCGAAAGCAGATAGTACCTTATCGCGTCCGCGCCGAACAGCCGCACGAGGTCGTCGGCGTAAATCACGTTGCCCGTGGATTTTGACATCTTGTCGCCGCCTACCAAAACCCAGGGGTGGCCGTAAACCTGCTTAGGCAGGGGCAGCCCCAGCGCCATAAGCATTATCGGCCAGTAGATAGTGTGCTGGCGGACGATATCCTTGCCTATCATATGCGCATCGGCAGGCCAGTATTTGTTGAACATATCTCCGTTTTCACAGCCGTCGGGGGAATAGCCGAGGCCCGTGATATAGTTCGAGAGCGCGTCTATCCAGACATAGACCACATGCTCGGGGTCGAAATCGACGGGTATGCCCCATTTGAAGGAGGAGCGCGACACGCACAGGTCTTGAAGGCCGGGCTTCAAAAAGTTGTTCACCATCTCTTTTTTGCGGCTTTCGGGGTAAATGAAGTCGGGGTTTTTCTCAATATGCTCTTCAAGCTGTTTTTGATATTTTGAAAGGCGCAGAAGGTAGCATTCCTCATTTGTTTCATTGACCTCGCGGCCGCAGTCCGGGCATTTGCCGTCTATAAGCTGGGAAGGGGTGAAAAAACTTTCGCAGGGTATGCAGTAAAGGCCCTTGTAGCTCCCTTTATAGATATCGCCCTGCTCGTAAAGCTTCCTGAATATTTTTTGGATCACTTTTTTATGGCCTTCATCGGTGGTGCGCATGAATTTGTCGTAGGAGGTATTGAGGCAGCCGCAAAGGGAGCGTATCTCCCCCGCAACCTTATCAACATATTCCTGCGGCGAAACCCCGGCTTCTTTTGCCTTGTTTTCAATTTTCTGCCCGTGCTCGTCGGTGCCGGTCATGAAAAACACGTCATAGCCCTGCATCCGCTTAAACCGCGCTACCGCATCGGTCAGCACGATTTCGTAGGAGTTGCCGATGTGGGGCTTCTGCGAGGTGTAGGCTATGGCTGTGGTGATGTAATAAGTCTTTTTATTCATATTAAATATCATCCTTTTATAATAATTTATTAAATACTTGCCGTTCTTCGGCGGATACAGGCGATAAAATGCGTCGGAGCATAGCGGTCATTTTATCATATTCCATCGCGAACGCTTCCGCGCTGGCTTCAATCATTTCTTTTCCCGAAACATCCGAAAAATCTATATGCCAGCCTGCCGCCTGAGACAAATATTCGATAAAAACCCGCTGCGCCCGCCCGTTCCCTTCGCGGAAAGGATGCAAGACATTGATTTCGCTCAAATAATACGCCAGCCGTTCGGGCATTTCATCCGGCGGAGTACCTCTTAAAAGCCTCTCCGTTTTCAACTCCGAAAATATACCGTCCGCATAAGTTTCCAAATGCATATAAAGGCAAAATTGATTGCCTTTCGCGATGTTCACCGTCCGCAGCTCGCCCGCCCATTCGTAGATATCGCCGAATATATATTTATGGATAGCTTTCAGGTGCTTTAAGTCAAATTTGCCTTTAATAGGGTTTGCCTTGATTTCAAGCAAGTTTAACCCAGTCAATCGCCGTTCAGCTTCATCAAGAATTTTTGCATCCTTGATTTCAAGCTTATTTCTTAAAACATTTGAATCCGGGTAACAATAAGCGTTTACCCGTTCAAATTCGTAATCATATTTACTCATGGGCATATTTTTTCGGCCGGTAATCAGCGAGAATCTGCCGTTTAATTTCTTGAAATGATATATCCCCGCGCATTACGGCACGCATATCCTCTTTATCTTTCTCCGTTAGCGGCAGACCCTCGATAGCCAAAGAGCCGTTTACCTCGTTTATGCACTTTTCAATTTGTTCGTTGCTCATTTTAATGCCTCTCTGTTATAATTTTATATAATTCTTCGCAGGTCTGGACGTAATTATCCGGCCGGGCAAGGCCGCTCGTATCGCTGAAGGTTTTCAGTTCCTCCGCATTCATGAGTTTAAAGCCATCCTTCGTATAAGGGATATCATAAACCCCGTTTTCGGGGAGTTCCCATTGTCTTAACAGGAAATCCAAAGTTTTTCGGCGTTTTTCAAAGCCGTAATCATGTTTGCCGTCCGCGTCGTGGAAGCTTTCTGCCTTTTGTTCCGCGCCGTAGAACGAATAAACATACCGCAAAAACGGATATTCGTCTTTTGGGTTCCTTTTCGTCCAGTCCGCGCCGTCGGAAATCACCAAAAGCGGCTTGGGCGCAAAAGCGGCAATGCGCTCGGCGCCGTTTGTTTTAAACGAACCCATTTTAAGGGTGTTAATGCCGTTTTCGCATGGGCAATCACCGTTGAAATACGCCGAGACCATTGCCACGGGAACTGAAGCCGTCAACCTGTCATCAAACATGGACATATAAATGGTCTGCGTACCGCCGCCGGAAGCGCCCGTCACGGCTACATACTTTTCGTTGATTTTATACGTAGATTCCGCCGCGAACCTCTCTGAAAGCAGATAGCTCAAAAGGCTCATGCTGTTATAGGTTTGAAGGACGGTGTTGTATATATTCCTGTGGGGGAGCGTCCCGCTGTCGTCGCCGCGTCCCACCATATCCCAGGCCACGACCAAAAACCCCCTTTTGGCGAACGCAGCGCCGAAATACTGGATATCGTCGAAAAACCTGTCGTAATAATCGGGGCCGTTGCTGAAATGGCCGTGGGCGAGCATTATAAGGGGCAAAGGCTCTTGATTAACAGCCGGGTCCGCGCTGACGTAGATATTGGCCGAGAGATAGTACCCGGGGACGGTTTCAACGTAAAACCTTTCAATAAAAATATTTTCTTCTTCAACATATATCTGCGGGGCGTATTCCGCCGCGCCGCCAGGGGCTTTTTTAGCCTTTTCAAGATCAAAATAAAATCCATATAAAGTGCTGTCAATTATAAGTTCTTTCCGCGTTTCCCATGCCGGCAAATTATCATACAATTTATAAAAATAATTTACGCCCTGCACCCCCCGGATATACGAGGTTTCTATAAAAACCGGCAAAATTACAGAAACCGCCGTAATAAGGCACAGCCCGGAGCAAAGAAATATTATCGGAAGCAATTTAAAGGATGCGGAGTTTAAATATTTGCACAGCACTGTTAAAAACATAGCGGCGGAAGCCGAAAGGGCAAAAGCGGCTATTGAAATGAGCTGAAGCCTTGTCAATTCCACCGACCCGTTCAGCGTTAAAAAGACGCCCGCGCGGAAGTTTATATACCACGCAAAAAACGCCGCCGCCGCTAATGTAAATGCGGAAAAAGATATCAATATATTTTTCATGACAATATCAGCCCCTTAACCCATTATTAAGATAACACAAAAACCCGGCAAATGTCAAGAAGCAAGTAAAATGAATAAAATATGAATATTTTTATAAATTTCAGAAAGCCCGTAGGGGACGACGCCTTCGGCGTCCCGTATTTCAGCAACATCTAACCTGAAAACGGGACGCCGAGGGCGTCGTCCCCTACAATGCTTCTTCGTTTATTAACAATATGTTCATTCATGCGTTTGACGTTCGAGTCACAAAATTTTTATTGTATTTTTTAATTGGTTATGCTATACTTCTTTCGGATATAATAATAAGAGATCTAACATATTAGGAGAAAATAATGCTTAAAATACAAAATTTTTCAAAAAGCTACGGAATGAACCGCTCTCCGCAGAAACTTAAGGGTACCGGGTCAAAAGAACTTCCTAAAGGGCAGGATGTAGTTTCCGGGGTTCATAACAAGAAGGCGGTGGACAATCTAAGCCTCAACATAGCGGGCGGCGAGATTTACGGCTTTATAGGCCATAACGGCGCGGGGAAAACGACCACGATCAAGGCCTGCTGCGGCATTTTGCAGTTCGACGAGGGGGATATAACCGTTGACGGCGTTTCGGTCCGCGAAAACCCCTTCGAGGTCAAAAAAAGGCTGACCTACATACCCGACAACCCGGATATCTACGAATTTATGAGCGCGATTAAATATCTGAACTTCATCGCGGACGTTTACGGCATCTCAAAAGAGGACAGGGAAAAGGATATCGCCCATTACGCGGAGCTTTTCGAGATAGAGGAGCATCTGGCGGAGCCGATAAACGCATACTCCCACGGGATGAAGCAAAAATTAGTAATTATTTCTGCTCTCATACATAAACCAAGGCTAATGCTGCTCGACGAGCCGTTTGTAGGCCTTGACCCGAAGGCCGCGCACACCCTGAAAAGGCTGATGCGCGAGCTTTGCGACTCCGGCGGCGCGATTTTCTTCTCAACCCATGTTTTGGAAGTGGCGGAAAAGCTCTGCGACAAAATAGCTATAATAAAAGACGGCAAGCTGGTAGTGTCAGGCACCACCGCCGAGGTCAGGGGCAATACCTCGCTTGAGACGGTGTTTCTTGAATTGCAGGACTAAAATTAATTTATAAATAATAATGCAGAATGCAGAAATGGTGTCGGGTAGTTAGCATTATCTTTTTCCACTTTTATTGCCCGAGCAAATTAAAGAAGTTCTATAATCAAAAAATTTAAATTATATCACATATAATTTCGCGGACACAAATTTTAAATTTTGATAAAAATTTAAACGCGACCTTATTTCTGCATTCTGCATTATTATTTCTGCATTACAATTTATATGAGGTTTAAAAGTATGATATTAAGGCTAATAAAGATCCGTTTCCAATATACTTTATCGGGGATGTTCGCGCGGCAGTCCGGACGGAAGCTTACCCCGTGGAAAAAATTCATGATCGGCCTTTTGGCCGTTTACATTGCCGTCAGCTTTTTTGCCTACGGCAGCCTTATGTTCCTGCAAATTTCCGGGCCGCTTATAGACAGCGGGCAGGACTGGGTATATTTCATAGTTCTGGGCCTTACGGTGACTATGCTGTGCTTTATCGGCTCCGTGTTCATGACCGGCTCCCAGCTTTTCAATGCCCGGGACAACGAGCTGCTTTTGGGTATGCCGATTCGCCCCTCCGCGATACTGTGGAGCAGGCTCATTTTCCTTTTGCTTTTCAATTACATTTACGCCGTCGTGTTCGCTATACCGGCTTTTATTATTTATGCCTTCGCAGCGCCGCCGGATATTTTATTCACCCTGATATACATAGCTTCGGTATTGCTTCTGCCTATAATAGCCCTTGCTTTGAGCTGTATTTTCGGCGGGATCATCGAATACCTCACTTCAAAAATGAAAAACAAGAATATATTTTCCGTGATTTATATGTTCGCATTATTCATTGTATATATGTATTTTATGATGAACCTGAACAAATATATGCAAACCCTGATAGAAAGGGGCGAGGAAATAGGCGCGGCCATAAAAAAGGCCTTCCCGCCGCTGTATTTTTTCGCGGACGGGATAGCCGAAAGGAATATTATAAGCTTCCTGATTTTCGCCGCCATGTGCCTGATACCGTTTTCGCTTATTGTGGCGGCGCTTTCAAAAATGTTTTTCCGCATAGTGTCGGCAAACAAAAACAGGAAAACCGTGAAATATGTAAGAAAAGAGATGAAAAGCGGCTCGCCTGCCGGGGCCCTGTTCAAAAAGGAGGCGAGCAGGTTTTTCACCCTGCCCATATACATATTCAACTGCGGGATAGGGGCGATTTTCGCGCTTATTTTCGGCGCGGCGGTTTTATTGCGCGGCGACACGATATTAGCGGCGATAACGGGCGTATTTCAGGCAACTATGCCGTTTAACATATCCGGCGCGTTTATAATCTCGGTTCTTTTGTCGCTTATATCCACCATGACAATAACAACCTCCTCGGCCGTTTCTTTGGAGGGCAAATGCCTGCCCATATTGAAATCCCTGCCGGTCAGGGCATCCGACATATTCCTCGCCAAAGTTAACCTGAATCTATTGATAGGCGTCCCCTCGCTGATTCTGGCATCGCTTGTGATAGGCTTCAGGCTGAACCTGACGCTTTATGAAAAGCTCGCGGTTTTATTGCTGCCCGCCGCCACGCAGACCCTCACGGCCTTTTTCGGGATAATAGTCAATATGCACCTGCCCCGCTTCAACTGGACGAGCGAGACGGCGGCGATTAAGCAGAGCCTGAGCGTGATGATATCCCTGTTCGGCATGATGGCGCTGTTTATCCTGCCCGTGGCCCTGTATATAATCATTTTAAACAATGTAATGGCAAGCGAAACCTTTTCATTGATGCTCGCCGCCGCTTTTGTGGGCGCATCGATGGGGATGCGGCTTTATATCAAGAAACGGTCGCAAAAGATATTTGACGATATGCAATGAAGCTAGGGGTTAGGGATCAGCCCGTAGGGGCGGGCCTCAACGGGTTTCCGGCTTGTCCGGGACAGGAGTCAGGGGCTATTCTTTTGGAAGCTGTTCCGCTTCGTTTAAAATATTATCAATAATTTCCAATATTATTTTATTTTTATTTTCAGCGGATATTTCTTTGCTGTTTAAAATAACCTGTAACGGCTTTAAGGTTGCGACATAATCAATTTTAGTTCCCATTCAAAGCACCTCCTTATCCTGTTGTTCTTTTTCTGTTTCTTGAACAGGCATCTTTTCATCCGCCATTATATTGACAATTTCTTTGACTTCCGCAATAGCGTCAAGGTCTAATAAAGCTTTTAAAGCTTTGCCTAAAATAAGCAATTCTTTATTTGGCATTTTATTTCCCCGCTTTCGTTTTCTTTGATAATAACATATTTTTTATTGCTTTTCAACCGTAAAATCATTTATGTTTCAAAAAACATATGGTATACATTTTTATCGTCATATTTGCTTTATTCTGTAATATTCGCAATAACTGTTCTATTGCTGCTGTTATTTATCTTTTTATTAAAATGATTATGTGAAGGAGATGCCCAAATGGCTTTAACCGCAGAGAAAAAACAAAAACTGTTCCACCCCGTAAAATGGTTCTTCAACCCAATCCCGGAGGGCGACGGCAGGATAGCCAACAGGGAGCTTAGCCTCCACGCGCTGGGGCTTGCCGGGCAGAACCTTGTCTGCGGGCTTATAGGCGGGCAGTGGTTCTTTTATTTCTGCAATACCGTGATGAAAATACCGCCGCGGATGACAGGCGTGATGACGTTTGTCAGCCGCCTCTGGGACGGCATAAACGACCCGATCGCGGGTACATATATCGACAACCACCGCTTTAGGAACGGTGAGAAGCTGAGGCCGTGGATACTTTACACCGCGCCATTCATCGGCGTATTCGGCACTATGATTTTCTTTAACTTCGGCTTTAAGTCCGTAAATACCGCCGCCACTGTCATAACCGTATTCTTTTTATTAGACTTCTTGCGAAACTAAATTGACATATCAAAATTACAGATTCCGGCGATAAGATTGAACCTCAAGCCAAAGCGCTTTCTGCGATTACGATACCGTTCAGACAGGATTTTGAATCTC
>WREG01000026.1 GCA_009779455.1 Oscillospiraceae bacterium | reverse complement strand
TATCCGGCGGAATATCAATCCAAACGGCTAAATCTATATATGTTCCGGCGTCGCGGTGGGTTTTCCCGAACGGGTAATCAAGAATTATAAAGTTCAACGGTTCAAGCAACAGCTTTTTAATTTTTTCGGTTATGGGAGACAGATTCCATTCGTTGCAATCCGCGCCCGATTCCGACCATTCGCAATAATCACGGTTAAGCAAATCGCCGGGGATATCGTCGAAACAAATAATTTCCGTATTAGCAAGCTTTGCCTTCAACGCATCCGCGGCCGTTGTCTTTCCGCCGCCGGAGATGCCGGAGATGCTTATGACAAAAGGTTTTTTCATGCAGGCACCCTCATTTTTTACAAACCCAAAACTTGCAATCCCCGGAAAAACCCATAACCGCCGCGTTTTCTTCGCAAAATTTGCTTCGGGCTTTATTGAATATAATGTTATAACCGCTTTTTGAAAGATATGATTCTATTTCGCCTGCCACGGGGATATGGACGAAGCTGATAATATCGCCGTATTCGTCCGGCTTGGAAAATATCACATCCCCGTATTCTAACAACCGTTTATCCTGTTCGCCTTTATCCCATTTTTCGCGCTCCGTTTTCCAAAATGAAACAAACTGCGGGTTATCCATATAATGCGCGGTAAAAATAAATATCCCGCCCGGTTTCAATACGCGGTATATCTCGTCAAAGGCTTTTTGGCGCATTTCGCTTGTGGGGATCGTCATTATGCCGTTGAACGAAAAAATCACCGCGTCAAAGGATGCCGAATCAAATGTTAATTCACACGCGTTTCCCGCTATAAAAGGAATAAGCAAGTTTTTGCTTTTTGTAATATCAAGAGCCGCCGCAATCATCCCGTCGGACAAGTCCAAGCCGATAATACCTCTGTAGCCCATTTCAAAAAGCCCGAAGGTCGTTCGCCCCGCGCCGCAGCCGAGGTCGAGGATTTTATCCCGCAGGTTCAAATATTCGGAAAATATCAGCCGTTCGGACTGCCAAAGGCCGATGTCGTCGACAGATGAAACAAATTTATCCACAAGCGTGTCAATCGAATATTCCGCTTTGATATTTTCTATAGTTATTTTCATATATGCAACCTTCATATTTCCGCGATTCTTTTAACCGCTTCCTCCGTATTCTCCAGCGTGTTGAACGCCGTCAGCCGGAAATACCCTTCCCCTGACGGGCCGAAGCCCGCGCCGGGGGTGCCTACTACCTGAACTTTATTTAAAAGCAGGTCGAAAAACTCCCATGAGGTCAGCTTATCGGGGGTTCTGAGCCATATATAGGGCGCGTTCACCCCGCCGTAGACCTCATAGCCCAACGCTTTTAAGCCCTTATAGATAATTTTCGCGTTGTTCAGATAATATTCGATTATCTCTCTGCCCTGACGCTTCCCGTCCACCGAAAATGTCGCTTCCGCGCCCTTTTGGGTTATGTAGGACACCCCGTTGAGCTTTGTCGCCTGCCTTCTTGCCCATAACGCGCCGAGGTTTACTCCGCCGCGCTCCAGTTCGCCGGGGATTATGGTATACGAGCACCTCACCCCCGTAAACCCTGCGGTTTTCGAGAAGCTGCGGAACTCGATAGCGCAGGTTTTCGCGCCTTCGATTTCAAAGATGCTGTGGGGCGAACCGTCTGATATAAAGGCCTCATACGCCGCGTCGTATAATATCACGCTGCCGTTTTCGTTCGCGTAATCCACCCATTTCTTAAGTTCCGCCGCTGAAATCGCCATGCCTGTGGGGTTGTTGGGGAAGCAAAGATAAACAAGGTCAACCTTCTTGTTCGGCAATTCAGGCAGGAAATGGTTTTCCTTTACGCAGGGCATATAGTAAATATCGCTCCACCTTTCGCCGATAAATTCCCCGGCGCGGCCGCCCATCACGTTTGTATCAACGTAAACCGGGTAAACAGGATCGCAGAGAGCAACGATATTGCAAACATCGAAAATATCGCCTATATTCCCGCAATCGCTTTTCGCCCCGTCGCTCACGTAAATCTCGCTGTCTTTAAGATTTACGCCCCGGGCTTTAAAATCGTTTTCGTTTATGGCCGAGCGCAAAAAATCATAGCCCCATTCCGGAGGGTAGCCCTTAAACCTTTCGATATCCGACATATCGTCAACAGCGGAACGCATCGCGTCTATAACGGAAGGGGTCAGCGGTCGTGTCACGTCGCCTATGCCGAGGCGTATCAAATCCGCGCCCGGATTCGCCGCCGCGTACGCCGCCACCCTTTTTGCGATATCCGAAAAAAGATAGTTGTTTTGTATTTTCAAAAAGTTTTCGTTGATTTTCATTGTCAACCTCCGTTTATTGTTAGTGGTAGGACGGGAGCTTGCTCCCGCCGCAGGGTACAGATGAGTATTATCCCCTCCCCGAATAAACCTTGCCAAATTGTAGGGGCGCATATTATGCGCCTGCGGACGAAACGCCTTTATATATTACTGGCGATTAATAATCGCCCCTACTAAAAATCGGCAATATTTAATTGGTGAAGCAATAAAACGGCGGGAGCAAACTCCCGCCCTACATTATTTCAGACAATACCTTCCAGGAAATTAACTTCCCTCGCAAACCCGTCCTTGTCAATCCTGAAGGTTTTTATCTCGTTCCTTTGGAAATCTGCCCAGAACGCGGCGCTCACCATGTCGCATTTTATCATAGCCTTGACGGGGACGCCCTTGGTTTCATAAATACGCGCCACGATGTCGCCGCTGCCGTCCTCGCAGAATTTTAGGGCGTTTACGCATACGTTGGGTGAATCGACGAAGAAGAAGCTTTTCTTTAGCGGCTCGCCCGCGCCCTTATGGTAGCTTTCGGGAACTACCGCCGGGCGGATATTGAACTGCGCGGCTTCCCTCGCCACGTCGGAGGCTTCCACTTCGCCCGTGTGAAGGTAAACGCCGTATTCAAACCGCTGCAATCCTTCGTCGGTGAAATTGAAGCCCGTGCCGGGGCGGAAAGAGAAATGGTCGGAGAAAATAACGTTTCTGAGCATTGTCAAGCGCAGATTTGTCTCCGGGCAGTCGTAGCTGTATTTGGAATCGTTTATGACCGCAAGGCCGCCGCGCCTTCCCGCGCCGTCAAGCGTGGTTATGTCGGCCCAGCGCTGGGCGGGTTCCTCCTCGCCGTTGCAGGGGCGCTTTATGAAGCCGCCGGGGATTTCATAAGTGGATGTTTCCTCCGCCCCGCCGATATCAAAGGGCATTTTAAGCATTGTGAAATCTTCCTGCCACATGGCCTTGCACCTCACACGGAGCGTTTTCTGCCCTTTACCTAAAATAAACTCCTGCTCCAAATAGGATTCATTAAACTTATGCCTTATACGGATAGCCTCCCTCACGGGGCCGTCTTCTATGCGTTCAATTGATTCAAGCGCCATTGCGCCTTTGATGTCATGGAATTTGAATATGCCGTGAGCCCATGTGTCGGCTTCCTCGTCCCTTATAACGGTGGGCAGGGCGAGTATGCCCCCTTCTGCGAAATCCCTGCCGTCCTCTTTGTTCACAAGATTTTTTATGCCGCCCGTCTTTTCGTCGAACTCCGCTTTTATATGCTCATTTTCGAGGATTAGCGGCTTTGACGAATCGACCGTGAACATTTCCTCATCCGAATTATTGTCCGTCAGCCAATATGTGGCGTAACCCATTGCGGGTACTTTGGCCAAAAATACCGTATCCTGATGGCTGTCGTTTGAGCGTGAGGAACGGACGTGCTGGCAGAGGGCTTCCTCGCCGTCAGGTCCTTTTACCTCGCCGGAGCCGCGCAGGGTGCGGACGGGGACTTCGATATCCCACGAAAGGGGGTTGAAAACCACCACGGGGCGCGGGAAATCCGGGTTGTGGCTGTAATGCCTGACCTCGGTGCAGACCGGGTCGGAAACACCGGGCAGCCAGGTGTCGATACGCCGCGCTATTTGCAGAATAGCGGCGTTATATGCCCTGTCGCCTATTGTCATTGCCTTGCCCATGCTGTCCCTCACGTCGTCATAGGCTTCCCTTATCGAACAGCCGCAGAGGATGTCGTGGAACTGGTTGAAGCACACGTCATTATAAGCTTCCTCGAATTCGGCGGTTTTAGGCGCCCCGCCCGCCGTTACGGCCGCTATGGTGCTGAATTTTTCGGCCGCTTCAAGCAGATTCTCCGCTTTACGGTTCAACTGCTTCACAAGGGAGGTCGATGAATAACATCCGCTGGCGTGGTGCTGGAGTTCGTCCTTCCATACGGGCATATCAACCATCGTATTTAAAATATCGGTGAAATAGTCGTCCGGGGACGAGAATTCAAGAGCCGCCCTGCCTTCCCTCATGCTTATTGATTTCAGGAATTCTATATCGCCCCTGCTGGGCCCGCCGCCATGGTTGCCGAAGCCGTAAAACAGCGCCATGTCGTGGCCCGTTTTATCGATCCGCTCTTCAAGGAAGGCGGTTTTTTTGTCAAGATTGAATATCCCCGTTTCGGCGTAGCTTGTGGGAATCCTGTAAACCAGTACCCTGGAGCCGTCCGTACCCTCCCACCAGAAGGTGTTTTGGGGCATATCGGGATTTTCCTGTACGCTGGGGCGCATCATTACATAGTTAAACATCCCGCCCTTTGCCAAAAGCTGGGGCAGATTGCCGTTATGCCCGAAGGAATCCACGCAATAGCCCGTTTGGCAGGTTATGCCGAAATTTTTATGGTAATAAAGCTGGCTGTAAAGCGCCTGCCTCGCGAAGCTTTCGCCCGAGGGCATATTGCAGTCGGCCTGCACATTCCAGCCGCCGACGGGTACCCAGCGGCCCTCTTTTACCCGCTGTTTTATCTCCTCGAACATACCGGGGTCGATCTCCTCAACCCAGCGGTAATAGGAAGCGGAGGAACAGGTGAAAATAAAATAGGGGTATTCTTTTATCCTGTCAAGCGCGGAGCGGAAGGTCTGCAGAACCTCGGCGCAGCCCTCCTGCCACCGCCAGAGCCAGATGGGGTCGAGATGGGCGTTTGCTATAAGGTGAATTTTGTTGTCCATTTTATAAATATTCCTTTCGGTGATAATATTTTTTTGTAGGGGACGATGTGGGCATCGCCCCCTACGCAGTATACATTTTATTCAATAAGCCCAAAATACCGTCCGACCCAATAAGCGAAGGTATAAACATAACAGCTCTCCACGCAGCGCGTTCCGCCCGAATCCTCATTCCTGTATTCAAGGGGGTTGCGGTCGTATTTTGATATGAAGCATTCGTCCGGGGGCAAAAGCCACGAAGTCTCTTTTCCGCCGCCGCGCAGTTCCTTCACCGCCACGTCGTGCCGGCCCATGGCGCTCACGCCCGCGGCGAGGCGGCTCGCGTTGTTGCGGTAGAACCAGTCGGCTATCCTCTCCATATTCAGCTCATCGTCCGGGCAAGCCAATATATATGGGAAGTCGTAGCCGGGGTTATGTTCCGGTTCAAGGGTGGCCCTCCACGTTTTGAACCCCTCGCGGTATATCTTTTTATATTCCTCGTCGTCCTCCAGTATGATAAGCCCCCAGAACGCCGCCACCGCCAGCATATGGTCGCCGAACATCAGGTCGTCGCGGATGTTCAGGTTCTGCAGGCAGTTCATATGGTAAAAACGGTTCATGTGCTTCAATGTAAGCTCCGCGTAGCCTTTTTCAAGAAGCAGATCATGGGCCTCTTTCCATCTGCCCTGTTCGCCCGTTATCTTCATCGCGACTTTAAGGTACATGAGTATCTCGGCGGAATTGAGCGCCGCGTCGGCCCAGCCCGTCGAGGTTTCAAAATAGGCTGTATTCCACTTGCTCCATGTAGTTGGCTTGCCTGTAGCGTCGCAGAGGGTGAAATCGTGGTCTATTATGTGATTCATATTAGCCGTAACGGCGTTTTTCAGCAGTTCGCCAAGCTCCGGGTCGCCCGGGACCAAAATGTCATAGGCGAAATTCATGTAAAGGTAGTGCAGGGTCATTTCGTCGCTGCTGGTGTCGCTTTTATAGACGATGCCGTCGTCGGGTACGCCCGCCTCGCGGTAAAGCTTCGCCAGCCTTTCGGGAATCTCCGCCGACGCGTTCACCTCGACGTTCGCCAAACCCTTTCTGCGGGCGTCCGGCTTGTCAAGGCAGACCGCCTTGCCGCCTTCCTTCCTGAAAAAGCAACCGTCGGGTACGGGCTCGTCGGGGGCTAAGTATGTCCTCGCCGTAAAGCCGTCGCCCCTGCCCGGTATGTACATGAGCAGCAGGCAGGCCTCGACAGCCCTTGTCGCTACGGCCCGCGCCTCCACCGTGTCGGGGTGGCTTTCGCCTTTTTCCCTCTTATATGTGGCGTAGCGGAACATTTCCGCCATTGCGAAGCCCGCAGTGAAGCAGCCGTCGTTGTCGGATTCGCCGTAGGGGTAAATCGAATCCAAATCCCTCGGCACGGCAAGCCCCTTTTGGCTCATCATGCCCCGTCTGCTGACATATTTAAGGGATTCGCGCAGCAGTATTAGGGCTTTTTCCTCCGCATCCACCATTTTCATCTCAATATGGGAAACGGCGGTGTCCGTCAACACCCAAATGTTGTTGCCGTCGGCTAATAGCGCCTTCACGTTGTTGTCGGCCAAATCCCTGTCCGCGCTGAAATACATAACTTTGTCTATATCCCTTTCGGCGTCCGGGTCATACCGCGTCAATCCCGTTTTCGCGCCGTACCACAGCACGCCGCCCGCGCCTTCGGCGGAGCATGCGTAATCCTTTTTAAGGGACGGCAAGGGCAGAGGGAAAGCGGACAAATCCGGCGTATTTTGTTCAGCCTCAAACAGCGCTTTAGGTATTTCCGGCGCGTCAAGAGGGTATAGCTTCATGAATCTGCATAAATGGGGTTTTAGTTTGTAAGGTTTTTGCATTTTGTTTCTCCGTTCTTATTATTTTCAATCGCTTCATAAATCAACTGTAATGAAGTATTCAACGCGTCAATTGCCTGTGCTTTTGTCGCAACTTGTTTGTGAAATAATTTCAAAAATCTCTTTATAATTATGCTTATAAAAAGCGCCCGTGGATATGGAAATATTTATCATTCACGCACCTCATATGGCCGTCCGTTTTTTAATTTCTGTTAAATGCGCCGCACTTGATTGTGCAATCAGCAGCTGCACAATTTTAAAATCACCCTACGCTATCAACTCGAAATACCGCCCCATCCAATAGGCGAAGGTATAGACATAGCAGCTGTCCACGCTCATCATGCTGCCGGGGGGGATTTCCCTGTATACCAAGGCGTCGCGGTTGTTTTTCGTTATAAAACGCTCGTCGGGGGGCAAAAGGTATGACGTGTTTTTGCCGCCGCCGCGAAGCTCCCTGACCGCTATGTCATGCCTGCCTTCAATTTTGACGCCCGCGATAAGGCGGCTCGGGTTGGAGCGGTAAAACCAGTCGGCTATCCTCTCCATGTCGATTTTCTCATCGGGGCAGGATAAAATGTAGGGGAAGTCGTAGCCGGGGTTATGCTCCCTTTCTATGCTCGTTCTCCACGCTTTGAAGCCCTCGCGGTAGATTCTTTTGTATTCCTCGTCCGCCTCGTTTATTATAAGCCCCCAAAACGCGGAGGTCGCCAGGGCGTGGTCGCCGAACATCAGGTCGTCGCGGATATCAAACCCCAGCAGGCAGTTTACATGGTAAAAACGGTCAAAATGCTTCAGGGTCAGTTCCGCGTAGCCTTTTTCCATAAGAAAATCATAGGCTTCCTGCCATATGCCCTTTTCGCCCGTTATTTTCATGGTCACTTTTAAATACATCAATATTTCAGCCGAATTGAGGGGCCCGTCAGCCCAGCCCGTGGGGGACGCGAAATATTCGCCGTCCCATCTGCTCCAGGTCGTGGGCTTGCCCGTGGCGTCGCAGAGGGTGAAATTATGTTCGATTATATGCCCCATAGTGGCCGTTGCGGCGTTTTTTATCAACGCCCCAAGCTCTCCGTCGCCCGGAACCAATATGTCATAGGCGAAATTAAGCTGGAGGAAGTGCAGGGTGATCTCGTCGCTGCTTGTGTCGGCCTTATAGACTATCCCCTCGTCGGAATAACCCAAATCCCGGTACAGCTTCGCAAGCCTTTCAGGCACTTCGGCCGATGCGTCAGCCTCTGCCCCCGCGAGCTTCATTTTACGGGCGTAGGGGCTGTCGATGCAGGCAGCTTTCCCGCCGGATTTTCTGAAAAACGCACCGTCCGGCACGGGTTCGTCCGGGGTGTGGTAACTCCGCGCAACGAAGCCGTCGCCCCTGCCCGCGATATACATCAAAAGCAGGCAAACCTCGCAGGCTCTTGTGGCGACAGCCCTCGCTCCTATAGTGTCGGGATGGCTTTCGCCTTTTTCCCTCTTAAATGTCGCGTAGCGGAACATTTCAGCCATTGCGAAGCCCGATGTGTAGCAGCCGTCGTTGTCCGACGAGCCGTAGGGCAAAATCGAATCCAAATCCCTCGGCACGGTAAGCCCCTTGTGGCACATCATGCCCCTGCGGCTGACATATTTCAATGATTCGCGCAATAATACGTCAGCTTTTTCCTCAGCGGTCAGCTTTTTCATTTCTATATAAGCCGCGGCGGTATCCGTCAGCGCCCACACGTTGCCGCCGTCAGCCAAAAGCGCCTGTACGTTGTTGTCGGCCAAATCCCTGTCCGCGCTGAAATACATCACCCTGTCCGCGTCCCTTTCGGCGTTCGGATCCCAGCGGGTTAAGCCTGTTTTCGCGCCGTACCACATGACACCGCCCGCGCCTTCCGCAAAGCAGGCGTAATCCTTTTTAAGGGACGGCAGCGGCAATGGAAAATTTGTTAGATCCGGCGCTTTTTGCTCCGCCTCAAACAGTGCCTTAGGGATTTCCGGCGCGCTTAAACCGTATAGTTTTAAAAATCTGCATAAATGGGGCTTTAATTTATAAGGTTTACTCATAATTAACCGTATCTTTCTGTTTATTGTTCTATTTTTTCCAAACCCGCGGCATGGCGCAATATCATACGGGCGGATGCCGCCGACAATTCGCCGCCGCCGTCCAAATCCGCCGCTTCAAGGTAAGCGCCCTCTAATTTGTCAAGCTTCGCCACATGGCGCAGCACGGCGCGGGCGTCCGACGCGTCAATAACGCCGCTGCCGCTTGTGTCGCCCCGCACAATGGTAGTAAAGCTTTCTCCCTTGCCGTCAATCGAGGCCTTCACGGTTATGCCTGTGCCTATCACTGTTTTGGGGTCGGTTATCGGCTTATTGTCTTTGTCAAACGCTTCAATTTTAACGTCTTTTTTAAAACCGTTCAAGAAATTTTGCAAAGACGTGTTTTCGGGGATGCCGCTTATGTGATTGGCGGTGAAATCAATGTCGTAGCCATCGCTTAGGTTGTTTTTGATTTCTAAGACTTTTATGACGGTGAGTGTCATTTCGTCCATTAGGAATAAAAAAATGTCGTCCGAGCCGGGAAATACATTTTCGGTCATTTTTTTAGGTAACTCGGCTTTTTTGCCGCTTTTGTGAATGAAAAAGCTTTTTACGTCTTCTACAAGAGGCAATTCGGCGAATTCTTTTGTTGTCAAACCTTCAAAATCACTTTTTTTCAAGCTTTCATTATATTTAACAATAGTGCCTGTAGTTAAACCGGCCGGTGAAAAATACGAAGCAATGCCTGAAAATGTAGATAAACCATTTAGTCTTCTTGTCTTTCCTGTTTTTATATCATATAAATAAAAATCGCCTTTACAATTCTTGGCTATTAAAAACAACTCATAATATGTCATTTTGTCAAATTCATTTAATTCATCCAGTAAAAGACTGTCGGGATAATTACTGAAAACCGCTATACCTCCTTGAATTATATGCGAAAAATCGTATTTCGCCGGGAGGACTATTTTACCCGACTTATCAATCAAGCCGAATTTTTCGTCCTTTTCAAAAAAAGCGTGGCCCTCACTTATATTTGACAGACGTTCAAAACCTTCATCCGTAACAATTTCACCTTGTTTATTAATTAACACATAGCCGTTTTTACCTGAAACGACGGCGAACCCTTCATGGAAGCTCTCAGCTATCGTATAATGAAACGGCAAAAGATTTTGTTCCTTTCCATTTTCATCTATGTAGAAATATCCATAATTGCCAAACCCGTTTTGATGGTCTCTCAGCATTGCGAGAAAACATCCGTCAGAAAAGTCGGCGATGTAATCATATTTAAAATCAACTACTTGTTTTTCTTTTGTCTTGACACCGTATTTTACATCCCCGTCGATAATTTCACTATTCACACAATACCCGTTAACAAAAGCAGCCGGGTTTTCGTCCGCGTATACGGTTTCTACGGGAGTGTTGTCTTTTCCGTATAAATCCATGTTATATGTAAGCTCTATGGTATCAATATCAAAATTAAAATCGTCATTATGGTTTCCTAATATATCTAAAAAATCAAGGCCTAACAGCGCCTCATCATATAATAATAAATTATAATATATTCTTCCGTCGGAAAGTCGGGCATCCGTAATGCCGCACATATATTCTTTACCGTTATAGTTTGTGACTTTCGGTATTTCGATTTCCCACGATTCATATTTCACCGCGATTTCAAACGGCCCGCCGTCCTTGAGGTATATTGTATTCGTTTTTTTCGGTCCGCCCGCTGCCCATGACGGCATTATAAAAGACAACGCAAGCATTGCCGCGCATAAAAGCGCCGCCGTCAATTTTTTCATCTTTGCGTTCATTGATATTCATTCCCTGTCAGTTTTATTTACATCTTGTAGGGGCAGATTCCAACGCACAAAAAATATAAACGCGTTTTCCGCACCCGCAGTTAGAACATACCTATATCACGGGCGGATATGGAATCCGCCCCTACACCCTAATACCTAGCCCCTAACCCCTGCGATACGGCACGTATCGCGCAGCGTTTCCGCCGCATCAGCCGACGGCACATATTCCAGACCCGGATAGCCCGCATAGCCCGATTCGCTTATGGTTTTGAATACGTTCGCGAAATTTATCTCCCCCGTGCCCGGCTCTTTCCGGCCCGGGGTGTCCGCTATGTGGAAATGCCCTATCAAATCAATGTTGCCCCTTATGCAGGGTATCAGGTTCCCTTCCATTATCTGCTGATGGTAAACGTCGTAAAGCAGTTTTACGCTGGGGCTTGCGACCTCCCTAATGATGGAAAAGCCCTCATAGCCGGAGGACAGGTAATAGCCCTTGTGGTCGTGCAGGGTGTTCAGCGGCTCCACTACGGCCGTTACCCCCGCGCTTTCGAAGATATCCGCCGCGCCGCGAAGGGCCAAAACGATGTTCGTGTGCTGTTCATAGCGGGTTAGGTCGTCCCTCTCCTGCCCGACGGTCACAATCAGCGTTTTAACGCCCATTTTTTCCGCCGCTTTGACGGAGTCCATCGCTATGCGTTTGAAAACATCCTCGCTTTCCCTTGTCAAAAGGGCCGTTTCGCCGTATTTCGCCGATAATTCCTTATTAAACGTGCCGACACACATTCCGACCGGTTTTACCCCCGCTTTTGCAAGGATATCCTTGAATTCGTCGAGGTCGCGTCCGGCGAAGCCCCAGATTTCAACGGCGTCAAGACCTGCTGCGGCAACGGCGGCAGGCCTTTCGTTAAAGGGGAGGTGGCTGAAAATCATTTCTATGCAGACTGAAAAATTGATCATGGCAAATCCTTTCATAACAGGCGGATATGAGAATACCGTAGTTTACGGGCGGATATAGAATCCGCCCCTACGAATCTGATCCCTAAATCCTAACATGTATTACCTCATTTTTGGCTGAGGACTCGAAAATGGACTCTATAAGCGTCATTGAGCGTCTTAACTGCCAGTGCTTTATAAGCTGTTCCTCGCCGTTTCTTATGACATTGTAGATGTTTTGATAATATTCCGTCAAATCGCCCCGGACAGGCTCCATTTCGACTGTTTTTATGGTGTCGTCCGTGCGTGGGGCCATGGTTTTTGTCAAACCCTGCCCTGCGCTTATGGGTACCGCGTCAAGGTTTTCCCAGTTATAGACCAGCACTGTCTCACTGTCGTAAATATCCCACGATTTTATGATTGATGAGCCGTTTTCGCCCAAAACATACCAGCGCGGCAAACTTATAAAGTTGTTCGTCGCCACCTCGACATAGGATGTAAGCCCGTTTTCGTGGATCATCGTGACATAGCAGCCGTCGTCGCACTCGTCGTTTGTAATGCCCGTAAGCTGCGCGAACACGGAAATTATGGGGTTGTTTTCGTTCATGAAGAGTATCTGGTCAAGAAGGTGGATGCCCCAGTCCAGAAGCATCCCGCCGCCGTGCTTTTTCATGGCGCGCCAGTCGCCGGGGATGCCCCTTGAACCGTGGACCCTTGACTCTATGCGGAAAACCTTGCCCAAGGTGTTGTCGTCCACGACCTTTTTGGCGGTGAGGTAGTCGTCATCCCAGCGCCTGTTTTGGTGAACGGTGAAAAGCTTGCCGGTTTTTTCGCTGCACGCTATCATGTCGTTCAAATCCGCCATAGACATCGTGACGGGCTTTTCGCACACAACATTTTTGCCCGCTTTCATCGCGGCTATCGCAAGGGGTTTATGTTCGTCATTCCACGTCGCAATCGTGATAAGCTCAAGCTCGTCATCAGCGAGAACCGCGTCAAAGGAATCATAGACGAATATCCCCTTGGAGCGGGCCAGTTCGCGGCGTTCCTCTTTGATGTCCCAAATGCCGCCGAGGATGAAATCGTCCCTGTCGAGTATTTTTTCCGTATGCCAATTGCCCATCCCGCCGTAGCCCACCACGGCCATTTTAATTTTGTCTGACATTGTGTTCGTTCTCCCTTTAAAAATATTGGTTTTTAACACGGGCGATTAATAATCACCCCTACAGATTGGTGCGTTTACGGGCGGATATGGAATCCGCCCCTACAGCTCCTAATCCCTAAATCCTAATCCCTGCGAAAGCTCCGCTTTCGCTTAAATCCACCAAATCTCGCCGATTTTTTCTTTGATCAATATCGGCTTTAGGAAATCCACCGCTTTTTCAAGGCCTTCGCCGCCAGTCATAAGGGAATCCTCATGCTCTATTGATATGGCGTAGTCGTAGCCTGTCATGCGGAGGGCGCTTATTATATCCTTCCAGTAAAGGGCGTCGTTGCCGTAGCCTATGGAGCGGAATATCCACGAGCGGTTTATCTCGTCGGCGTAGGATTTCACGTCAAGGACGCCGTTTACCGCCGTGTTGTACTTGTCCACCTTTGTATCCTTAGCGTGGAAGTGGAAAATCGCGTCCCCCAGCGCCCTTATTGCCGCCACGGGTTCAATCCCCTGCCAGACAAGATGGCTGGGGTCGAAATTCGCGCCGATTTCGGGACCTGCGGCCTCGCGGAGCTTCAAAAGGCTGTCCGTGTTGTACACGCAGAAGCCCGGATGCATTTCAAGGGCGATTTTATTCACCCCGTGCGCCTTCGCGAAAGCGATGAAATCCTTCCAATATGGTATCAGGACCTTTTCCCATTGATATTCAAGTATAGAAAGAAAGTCATTAGGCCACGGGCAGGTCACCCAGTTGGGGTATTTCGAGCCTTCGCTGTCGCCGGGGCAGCCCGAGAAGGTGTTGATGACGCTAACGCCCATCTTTTCGGCGAGAAGAACGGTATTGCGCAGCTCCTTATCATAAGCTTTCGCCGTTTCCTTGTCGGGATGCACGGGGTTGGCGTGGCAGCTGAACGCGCTTATCTCCATATTGTATTTTTTTATGAGGGCTTTGAATTCCTCCAGCTTCGCGTCATCGTTCAACAACACGTCCGGGTCGGCGTGGGTTTTGCCGGGATATCCGCCCGTGCCGATCTCTATCATTTCAAGCCCGAGGGACGAAAAATATTTTAACGCCTCCTCTAAAGGTTTGTCGCTGAGAAGCGCTGAGAATACGCCTAGTCTCATATACTATCTGTCCTTTCTTTTAAAACATCAAATTAGATTAAAAATGCTCTTTAAGATATTTCATGCTCCTTGTAATATCCTCCAGCCCGTTGGGCGACGGGTCGTCGTTTTCGAGGACTACCCAGTCGAGGCCAATGTCTTTTGCGCCTTTGATGACGGCCTGCAAATCGCATTCGCCTTCGCCGAGGGCGCGGGGCTTTTCGTTCACGCCGTCTTTGATATGTATGGAAGCTATCCTGTCTTTGTTTTCCGTCAGGTATTTATAGTTGTCTATGCCCGCGCAGAAGCTCCAGTAGGTATCGACTTGCAAATAGCAGACTTCCATAAGCCTTTCAAAGATCGTAGCCTTGCTTTTTGCGAAAAGAGGCCTTTTAAACTCCCGCTGATGGTTGTGGAAATATACCTTTATGCCCTCCGGCTCCAGTTTTTTGTTAGCGTTGCCCATTGTGGCCAGCACCTTTGCGAAAGCGTTTTCGGTGGCGGTGTTTGCGCCGCCCACGCCTATTCTGTCGCAGCCCAAAACCTTATGAAACCTCAGCGTTTCGTTTAAGTTGCCTTCCTCGAAATTTTTGATGTCCGTATGCGTCCCCGCCGCCACAAGCCCGACCTCGTCAAGCCTCGCTTTTATAGCTTCGTCGGAAAGCCCGTAATACCCGGCGAATTCAACGCCGTCAAAGCCTATTTCCTTGACTTTGCCTAAAATGTCAAGCAAATCGTCCCCGTTTTTTATGTGATCCCTCACGGAATAAAGTTGAACAGCAAATTTCATGATTTTTTCACCTTTCTTATTGATTTTTTTGAAGGCGGGTTGATTCCGCCCCTACGGATTATAACCGCTATTCACTAACCGCCCGGCCATCGAGCATCGGTGAAATGTATTTAATGGTATACTTAATACCCCACTCGCCGAGCCTGCCCCGCCATATGGTGGGCGAATGCGGCTCAATGCTGAGCATCCCTTTATAGTCGGCCTTGTAAAGAAGCCCCAGCACCGTCGGCCAGCTTATCATGTCAAGCCCCGCCGGCGGGTCGTCAAGGTGCAGCCCTTTTAAATTGAGAGTGCCTTTTATGTGGAAATGGTAAATCCTGTGCCCCCATTCGGCAATCTCGCCCATATAATCCCTGCTGCCCTTGTTTACGCAGTGGGAGGGGTCGTATTTGATGCCGAGCTC
>WREG01000025.1 GCA_009779455.1 Oscillospiraceae bacterium | reverse complement strand
TTCCGTCAGCGCCCCGCGCTCTGTGCTTTCCGGCATAATAACCACCCCTTTGCCTTGTCGGTCGATATATCCAAAGCCGATATATCGGCTTGCGTAGTAAATGTCAAGCATAAAATAAAAAAAACCCGTGAAGGTTTTTTTTAGGTTATAGGCTACAGTTAATAGGATTTATAAATTATAAGGTCTGTAACCCTATATCCTAAACCCTATCCACTAAATCCTATCCCGCCTGGGGCGCTTCCACCGGGCAGCAGTCAAAACAGGCTCCGCAGTCCGTGCAAAGCTCAGGGTCAATAACAAATATGTTTTCGCCTTCCGAAATGGCGCCCACCGGGCATTCGGCTTCGCAGGCCCCGCAGGAAATGCACGCGTCGTTTATTTTGTATGCCATAAAAATACCTCCTTCATTAAAATTCGATTTGTGTTACATTGCAAAGCCAAGGAAAACGCTATGCGTTTTCGAAATGGCGCGGCGTTATGCTGACCGGACGCACAGCATATAACTGTGACTATTATATCATATATTTTAAAAATATCAAGTAAAATTTTTAAACATTATTGTAGGGGACGGTTTCCACTAAGGGCATAAAAAAGCCAAACCAAGAGAAAAGCAAAGATTTCTCTTGGTTTTTATTTTACCCCAATACTTGCAAGTTGTCAAGATTAAGCCACGCCGAAGCATGGAAGGGTTTACGGTGAAGAAATATTTCCGGCATGAAGGGTTGCGAACCGGCCGGTACTTCGCCTCGCCGGAAATCGCAGCGTAAACGCAGGAAAATTGCGGCGGCAAATTGTTAAAAATGCACCGTTTTTTTTCAGAATGCCCGCCTATATCAAAAATCTGTACCCTATCCCGTATTCGGCCTTTATATATGTGCGTTCGGGCGATGCTTTTGATAATTTTCTGCGAAGTCGGTCCACTGTCTGCCACAACACGTCGGCGTCGTCCCCGCCGTAATGATCTCCCCATATTTTTTTCAATATTTGCGTATGCCCGGCAACGGCCCCGTTTTTCTCCATAAGATAATGCAATATATCAAATTCTTTTTTTGTCAGCGATATTTCCGTGTCCTCAACAAACACCATACGGCGCCCCGGCGAAAGCATTATGCCGTTGCTTACCAATACAGGCAGCGGGTTGATTGACCGCTCGCTCCATCTTTTTTTAAGGTTCAATAACTCCAACACAGACACAATGTACTCATCGGCGCTCTTATTAAAGGGTTCATACGCGTCAGCCCCGAGTTTATAAGCCCTGACTCTTTTTTCAATCGTGTAGCCGGAAGTCAAAACAAAAACAGGCGAGCTTGTAACATCCCGCATTAAGCTCAGCGACGACATATAGTTTGGAACTGTATCTTCATTGATTACAATCAAAAAAAACCCGTCGTCGCGGGCCAGCCGTTCAACAGCTTTTTGCATTGTGCTTACCCGGATAGCCCCGACGCCATATTTTGCCCATGTTGCCGTCAGCCGTTCATGGACATCCATATCCGTATCAACAGCCAATATATTTTCTGATAAATAACCCATTGCCGCTTAATGTCTCTTTCATAATTTTTGTAAAAAATATGGGGAAGCACAGTAAATATTATAGCATATTGCAATTTGAATGTCAAAGTCGAGGACGGCAAGCCCTCAATTAACGAAACAGAAGCCCATATTCATGTTTTACCGTTCGTCGCGGTCATCGGCTTTGCGCGGACTTCTCTCTCCTAACTCGTTCCCTCGGAAGCTCCATAAGCTGCCGTACCCGTTTCTGAGTGTGCTTTTCAATAGCCGCTAACCGCTCCTCCGGCAGGTTGATTGACGGATGCCGCTTAAAGGTAAATCCTATAAGACGGCGCAGCTGCTCCATTTGCGTCTTTCCCGTCACTTCCGCGCACACGCTTTCAAATGTCAGGTCGTGATACGGAGGGAAGCGGGTCTTTGCGTATTCATTTAAATTTGCAATATCATCTTTCATTGCGAAATTGAACAATGAAATCCCGTGATCAAACAGCGGCGCAGGAGCAATCACCTTGCCCGAACGGTTATCCCGTAAGACGCCGAAATTGCCGAAATGCCTATCCTCGTTATAAATCACCGCGTCAAATACCAGCATGCTGCGGATGCTTTCAGCGAACCCGCCGCCCAGCTGATCATAATATTCCATACAGGCTTTCAAGCCACCCGTGCGGACAATGCGGCCGATTGGGACATAGGCAGTGTCAATGTCGGTGAAAAGCTCACATTTGGAAGCTAAAATCCCTTTCCAGCTTTCTAAATCGTAAGCGACCACATTTAACCCCATTGCGCGGGCAATCTGGCAAGCGTAATATTCGCTGAAAGGTTCGTTGCCCGTATTCGCCGCGCCGCCTGTGCCGCCTTTATAGAGATAAATGCCGTCACCTTCAATCAGCCGCCACGCTTTCGGGAGCATACCATTTGTAGTAAGCTCCGGGGATGTCGTAAACGCTTCGTGGGTCTGGCCTATGCCGGTATAGGCAACAAGGGACAGAACCTCGGAAAAGTGGTTGTGATATAGGTTATACTGTCCAAAAGTTCCATTAAGCCCCTCCGGCACAATCCAATAGCTGTCGTTGAGGGAAAGCCCCTTGCACACATCAATAATGCCCTTTGTATTGTTGACCGAAAGGCGCAGTGTCTTTAAAATTTCTTCCACAAAGGTGCGGTTTTTGGGGATGACCCTCCGCCGCAGCCACTCGATGATATTCGTATCCGAAAGGGGCAGGTCAAGGGGCAGAAGGTGTTTTTGTTCCTCGTTCACAGCCAGGGTCTTTGCGGTCAGGCCGCCGATGCCTTCTTCTGCAAGTGAAAAGGTCAGCAATGTAACGTCATACAACCTAAGCTCATATATATTCATTATTTTCGGGTACCCTTCATTGTTATTTCTTTTAAATCTTCTGGAACAATAAGCTGCCATTAGACAGGTTTTCGTCTCTTTTAGTCTGGTCAAAAACTTGATTCTCAACATTTACAAGCGGCACAATAATCTTAAAAATATGAAATTGAAAGCTGAAAAAAAGGTTATAGAATAGGCCCGCGATTATACGTCCTCTTCCATATAAGAAAGCGACAGCTTTTCAAGCTTTAAGTCTATCTTTTTATATTTTACCCCGGCCGCGTCAAGCATCCGCTTCGAGGCTTTTATCGCCGTGGTATCGGCGTATTTATCTGAAATGTAGATTATTTCTTTTATGCCGCTCTGTATTATGGCCTTGGCGCATTCGTTGCAGGGGAATAAGGCCACATAAATTTTAGCCCCCTCAAGGTCTCCGCCCCGGTTGTTGAGGATCGCGTTCAGCTCCGCGTGGCACACATAAAGGTATTTGGCGTCGTATTCGCTTTCCGCCTTCCTGTCCCATGGGAAATCGTCGTCGCTACAGCCCAGCGGGAAGCCGTTGTAGCCCACGGACATTATCTTGTTCGCGTTATTAACTATGCAGGCCCCGACCTGCGTGCCGGGGTCTTTGCTGCGTTTCGCGGCGAGCAGGGCAACGCCCATAAAATATTCGTCCCATGATATGTAGCCTGTTCTTTTCGGCATTTTATTTTACCTCTTCATTGTATTTGTTGTCTGATGAGATTTTTGTCGATAAATCTCTCATCATACATTACTTTTGCGTTGGTTTCCGCGATTATTTTGTTTTCAAGTTCGTTTCCCGTTTTTTTATCGATCATTCGTCTTGCGATTTTATTTTTTTTATAATATGATCCGTTTATATTTACAAAATGTACGTCTTCTTCGCTGACGCGGTAATCGTATCTTTGCGGATTCGACGTTCTCAGCTCCCCGCAAAGATGCGTTTCGTCCGCATAAGAAATAATTTGAAATGTTGACTCCGTGTTATTTTTAAATCTGTAATCCTTGTAATTATAGACTATTGTCGCTCCGCAGCCTATGGGCATCGGTCTGTCGCCGTCCGGATACAAATCCAAATTGTCATGGTGATAATGTTCGATCACATCAAGCGGACTATGTAAAACAAGCCAGTGTATCAGACTGGCAAGCTGACAGATCCCGCCGCCCGCCGCCTTTGTAAAACTACCCAGAGCTATATGCGGGCCTTCTCTGTAACCTTTATGCTTCGAACAGTTTCCGATCAGCCGCCAAAATGAAAAAACTTCTCCGGGTTTAATCAGAGTACCGTTTGTTTCCGGCGCGGCGATCGAAAGGTTTACAACTTTATTTTCTTGCTGCGCCGCATCAATGTCCCAGAGAGTGCGTCTCATCCGCGAATTGAATTTAAAAACAAGATGCGGAAGCTTTCCCGCTTTTTCCCCGGCATATTTTTCTTTGTCAAACACGTTTTTCACATACCTTGTCATCCGCAATTTCTTTACGGAAACAGCATACGCAAACGGACTTATTTCACAAAACAATCTGCGGCTCATAATTTATCTCTTTTCACTTGCCGATGCAGAATTTTTCAAAAACCTTGTCAACCACGACTTCAGCCGCTTTCTCGCCCGTTAAAATCAGCAGATTTTCAATGGAGCAGTCAACGCTGACGTTCACGGCATCCCAAGTCATGCCGCTTTCCAGCGCGGAAACGGCTTCTTCTATGCATTCAAAAGCTTTCAGGCAGTATTTCCTCTGCCGCTCGGTTGTGATAAGCGGCTGTGAGGTGTCAAGCCGGTCCGTTCCCAAAATTTCGCTTATTATATCCCTTAAACAGTCAAGCCCTTCGCCTGTTTTCGCGGATATCCTTATACAGCCGCGAACATAAGGCGATATTTCTTCTTCAAAAGCCGGGGCGGCCAAATCCGTTTTATTTAACACCGCCACGGCTCTTTTGCCCTGCATATGTTCCAAAAGGGCGCGGTCTTCCCCCGAAAGAGGTTCGGAGCTGTCGAAAACGGCCAGTATCAGCCCCGCCCTGTCTATCCTGGTTTTAGCCTTCTCTATGCCTATAGTCTCTATCTCACCCGTGCCGTCACGCAAACCCGCCGTATCCGCAAGCCGCAGGACGGCACCCCCCAACCGGACGGTCTCTTCTATAACATCCCTCGTCGTACCCGCCGCAGGGGTTACAATGGAACTTTCCCTCCCGGTCAGAAGGTTCATAAGGGTGGATTTGCCCACGTTGGGGCTTCCGCATATCACCGTTTCGACGCCTTCCGACACCGCTTTCCCCGCGTCAAACTTGGATAGCAGAAGCGAAAGGGTGTTTTTCGCCGCGTTTAATCTGTTTAGCAATTCCGCGCCGTCAATATCGGCGATATCGTCTTCGGGGAAATCCGCCCATACGGAAAGGGAGGCGGATACGGATATAAGGGAATCCGCCACCGCTTTTATTCCACGGCTTAAAATCCCGTCAAGGGTCGTAAGCGCCGCCGACAGGGCCAGCTCGCCGTTGGCGGATATAAGGCTCATAACGCTTTCCGCTTCCGTCAGGTCCATTTTCCCGTTTAAAAAAGCCCGCTTTGTAAATTCTCCCGGCCCGGCGGGTTCCGCCCCCGCCGCCAGCACGGCGCGGAGCAATTTGCCCGTGACGAACACGCCGCCGTGGCACGAAAGCTCCACAACGTTTTCGCCCGTATAGCTTTTCGGCGCGCGGAAAACAAGAGCCACACCGCTGTCGAATTCTTTGCCGCTTTCATGAAAACGCCCGTAAGAAGCGGCATAGCCCGAAAAGCCCGAAAGCGGCTTCCCGCTGACGGGCTTAAAAACTTTATCCGCAATAACAATAGCGTCATCGCCCGAAATACGGACGATCCCTATTCCGCCGGACGCCAGCGGAGTTGAAATCGCGGCGATTGTCATAATTTTGATTTCTCCTCTATTTTCTCGCGGTAAAAAAGATTCTTTTAAACGGAAACAATATCTTCCCGTTGGGTTGCGGAGGGTACGATTTTTTCAAATTGCTTTCATATTCATTAAGAAATTCTTCTTTTTCGCTGCCGTCCGAAAAACAGTCCAGATACGGCCTCAGCCCCGTGCCGCTGTACCATTTTATTACGCTTTTATGGTCGGGCATTATATGGAAATACTCCGTAACCCACAATTCCACATTTGACGGCAATCCGGATAAAATATCATAATAATAATCGGCGGCATGGAAAGAAGAAACGGTTGAAACGGCGGCAAACCGATTTTTCCATTTTGGAACAGAGATTAATTTTTGCAATTCCTTATAAATCGGCCTATCTGCCGTATAGGGGACTTGAACGGCAAAAATACCGCCATCCGTCAGAATCGAATATAGATTTTTGAGCAATAGCGGGTGGTTCGGCATCCATTGAATCGCGGCGTTTGAAAATACTATATCAAATGCCCCCAAATGGCTCAAATCGCCGGAAGCGTCGCCGCAAACCCATTCGATACCCGGGGTTTTTTCTTTTGCCCGTTCAAGCATTGACTTTGAATTGTCTAAGCCGACGATTTCCGCTGCCGGCCATCTGCTTTTCAAAACGGCCGTGCTGCTGCCGGAACCGCAGCCGATATCAATGATCCTTTTGGGAGAATCCATGCCGATTCTCATTGCAAGGTCTATTGAAGGCTGCGTCCGCTCTTTTTCAAAGGATAAATAAATATTTGGGTTCCAGTCAGACATATAAACCGCCTCCGAACGGGCTTAGCGCACATTGACTTTCTTTTCTAATAATTCCGCTGACGCTATAAACGCAAAAAATGCGGCTGTCAGCATAAAATATATTTTCGTAAGCGCCACGGAAGCCCCGCCCGAAAAGGTCATCATGGATATCTCGTTTTTATTCGCGCTTAACGCTAAAGACATGTCGGAGTTTATTATTATCGCCACGTTTACAAGCTTGGTAAGGTATGTCCCCCCGGTCGATATAACTATAAAAAGGACGAGTATGACGGCTATGGAACCCAGCATTCCGAATTTTTGAAGGTATTTCGTGTTTGAAAGTATGACGGCAAAAAATGTCAGCGCCACAAATACAGCCGTTTGCAATATAATCTTTACAACATAAAAAACGATATAAACCACAAGGACGTTCCGCGAAGGCAGCCCCATTTCGGGCATTGTGCTGATCATCATGTCGAGTATGCTCGCCGCTTCTCCGCCCGAATTAAGATAAAATATAAAAAACATGCTGACGGCAAGAAACAAAAAACTCAATAAAACCCATATCATAGAGGTCATCCATTTTGAAAACAGCAGGTTTATGCTTGAAACGGGCAGGGTGTTGGTCAAATAGCCCCTGTCGCCGAACATGACCTTGTTGAATTCAATAATGGCCGTAAATATCGTGACGACGATGGCGATTGTGGCTACGGCGAAAAGCAGGATTGACGCGACCATTTTGCCCATCGTAAAGCCCGTAAGCATTGCAATTAGAACAAAGAGGGCGATGGCTCCGGCCGCAAAATAAATTTTCGAAACGCTCTGCCACGCGGATCTCATATCATTTTTGATAAGTTTACCAAGCATATCCTATCATCTCCTTAAAAACGTCCTCAACGGATTTTCCCGTGTTTTTTATAGTCTCGATCCCCGTGTTTACAAGTATCGACCCGTTCCCGAGCATCATAACGTGGTCGAAGCTTTTTTCGAGGTCGTTGATAATATGCGTCGAGAGCATCAGCGTTGAATCCTGAGCGTAGTTTTTCATGATAATATCAAGTATCATAGCCCTCGCCGCAGGATCGACGCCGCCCAGCGGCTCGTCAAGCAGGTACAGCTTCGCGGAACGCGACATTATAAGCAGAAGCTGCATTTTTTCCTGCATACCCTTTGACATGGTACGCACATTCTGCCTTAAATCAAGGTCAAAAGCGCCCGCGAAATCATACGCCTTGTTTTTGTCAAAATCGGCGAAAAAATCGCTGAAAAAGTTTATGGCGTCAGACGCTTTAAACCAATCGGCAAGATAAGTCCTCTCTGACATATAGGCGGTTAACCCCTTTGTGTGGATTCCCGGGGAATGACCGTCTATAAGAACCGTCCCGTCATAATCGTGGATGATCCCCGTCAATATTTTCATCAGCGTCGTCTTGCCGCAGCCGTTCGGTCCCAGCAGCCCGATGATTTTTCCCTTTGGCAGGTCAAATGAAACATCTTTCAATACCTGGCGGCTGCCGTATGACTTATTTAAGTCCCTTACCTGAATTATCATGTTATTTTCCATTATCAACAATACCCAAGGCCGTTAACGCGTTTTCAAGCAAAGCCTCTATCCTTTTTGTTTCCTCATTGTCTTTTATTGTAGTATTATCAAAGAATTTTTCCGTTTCGTCAATAGCTTTCGCGTAAATTTTTAAATTTTCAGGAGAAAATCCGGCTGCATCCGCTTTTTTAAGCTTCGGAAGCAGGTTATATTTTACTTTTCTGATATTCCTTGAACCGTTGAACTGCGGGTAGCGGCTGTCGGAATACACGTCCCTGAAATCATTGTCGCCGAGTATCCGCGCCGCTATCTTGAGCGCAACGTCGTTATACGCCGTCGCGTCATGGTTCTGGCCGCAAAAATACCAGGTGCTGTCGGGGATAAGCCCGGTTGAGGCGTCCACGTCACTGCCGGGTGAGATATGATTATGGCCTTCTTCGCGGCAGTATGTATTTTTTTGTTTATAACCCTCCGGGAAGCTTTCGCCCAAATCCGCGGATTCGGCGAAAAGAGAGGCCGAAGAAAGGTTTATCACCTCGTCGGAGGTCATGTTTTTTGACGGCGAAAATTTCGGAAGCTTTTTGCCGTAGCCGCAGATCGCGAAAAATTTTACGCCTTCTTCGGTTTTTTGTCTGACCGTATCCTTAAAGTTAAGGTGCGCGTCGTGAAAGCGGTCGGTAAGGGCGCGCAAAGCGTCGTATTTTTTGTCTTTAAGGTGCATATCCCTTATTTTTTCGTATCTGCCGACGGGGATGAGCGCCCACATCATTGGGCAGTTTCTCATAAGGGTATCTATAACCGCAGTCAGCACTTTATCGATAACGTTATCCGCGACGCCCTTAGGCAGGAATTTTAGCACGCTTCCGAACTTTTCCGAAGCCTCTTTCCCGAGGAACATTCCAAAAATGTCCGACGAGTTTTCCGCGTCAAGGTTTCTCTCAAAAAAATCAGCAAACACTGCCGTGCCGTCAACCGCGCCGACAAAATAAAGCACGCGGTCTATATCCCCGTCGTCGCCGTAAGCGTCGAAATAAGCGGTGGCCACGCAGGCGCCGAGGCTGACAGGAACAATGCTGACCTTATCATGCCCCGTTTCTTCCCTGACTTTTTTAATGAACGCGCGGAGATCCGCCGCCGCCTCATATGGCGCGCCGAAGGAGTTATACGCAAAATAATACAGGTGATCCTCACTTACCAGCGCGGCGGTATCCTCAAGTGGAACCATCCTGAATATAAACTTCCTTTCATCCTCGCTGCATTCGGCGAATGAATTATCAAAGGTTTCTACGCTGACGCGGTGTTTGGCTTTGCCTTCATTCGTATAAGAAATCGGGTCCACGGCTTCGGCGATAAGCCCGGCAAGCTTGTCGGAAAAGCCCATATCCCGCCGGAGCAGCATCATTTTCGCCATAGAACCCTGAAGCTCGCTTAAAAACTTCTTCTGATCCACCTCAATTGGCCAGGCCCTTTTTATCCTTTCGCCTTTTTCATTGACAAGGTAAGTCCTTGTCTGCCCTATGCCGGGGATAACTATGACGGGGGAGTGCCCGCAAGTGCATTTTTCGCTCATAATAGCGCCTTCCCTATATTTATTAACAGTTAGATAAAATTTAGTTTACCACATTATATCATTCTTTTCAAGTTAACATTTTTTAAATTATTTTCTTGAAATTTTTACATATTTGTAGTATCATTATATATATTGTAGGGGACGTTGCCCTCGGCGCCCCGTAATTTTAGATAAAATCTTACTATGGACGGGACGCCGAGGGCGGCGTCCCCTACAGATTGGCGGTCATGACATGAGCGGATATTTTTTGGGTATAGACGGGGGCGGGACCAAAACCACCGCCAAGGTATGCGATGGCAACGGGAACATTATAACAGAAACCGTCGGCGGCTCAATAAATTATTACGGCATAGGGACGGACAAGGCGAGAGCCAATCTTTCCGCCATTACAAAAAAAATCGGGGGAAAAACGGGCATTTTTGAATTCCGTTCTGTTTTTATAGGGCTTTCGGCGCTTTATACCCGGGCAACCGCCGAGGAATTGGAAAAGCTTACGGGCGGCATAATAAATTCCGATTATATCGGCATGGACAGCGACCTTTTTATCGCCCTTGAAGCCACGGGGGCAAAAGGCGAGTGCGCGGTATGCATCTGCGGCACAGGCTCCATGTCCGCAGCGAGAAAAGCGGACGGCTCCATTGTCTGCCGCGGCGGTTACGGCTACATATTGGGCGATGAGGGAAGCGCGTACAAAATAGCGCTGGAGGGCCTGCGGCGGGGCATTCTCGCATACGACGATATAGAAGAAAAAACCGCGTTGTCAAAAGCTATTCTTGACTATTTTAAAATATCAAAAATGTATGACATAATAGACCTTTTTTACGACCCGCCTATGGACAGGGACGATATAGCGAGGTTCGCGAGAGTGGTCGCCGGCTGCGCCGGGGCGGGCGACAAAACCGCAGTCGAAATAACGGAAAGCGCCGCGAAAGAGATAGCCGCGACAGTCACGTCCCTTTTACGCGAATTTGCATCCCCCATACCCGTAGGATTATACGGCGGGGTGTTTGAAAACGACGCCATATTCAACAAAGCGTTTAAAGAAGAGTTGAACCGGCTAAATAACGGCGTAAAAGCGGAGCTTCTGCCCATGCCGCCCGTAAGCGGGGCGCTTTTGGCCGCGTTTAATGAGAGCGGGACACAGGTGACGGAAAGCGTTATTCAAAAATTAAAAATATAAAAAACACTTTTATGCCGTAGGGCGGGGGCCTCGCCCTACGGTGCAACGTTTTAAGGAAAAGACTATGCCCAAAATCCATCTTTTGCCAAAAGAAACCGCCGAGCTTATCGCCGCCGGGGAAGTCGTCGAACGTCCCGCCAGCGTTGTAAAAGAACTGCTTGAAAACGCTATAGACGCGGGCGCGGACAAAATAACCGTCGAAATAAAAAACGGCGGCGTTAAAGTCATACGGATAACCGACAACGGCTGCGGCATTGAGCGCGGGGATATAAAAACGGCCTTTTTAAGCCACGCCACAAGCAAGATCAATACAGCCGAAGACCTTGAAGCAGTGCGGACTTTCGGATTCCGCGGTGAGGCCCTGCCTTCGGCAGCCGCCGTTTCGCGGATGGAGGTTTTGACTCGCACAGACGGCGAACAGGCCGGAAGCCGCTATATCATTGAGGGCGGTGCGGAAATATCCCTTGACGACGCGGGCTGCCCTTCGGGAACGACAATAATCGTCAGGGATTTGTTTTACAATGTCCCGGCGCGGATGAAATTCCTTAAAAAGGACGCAAGCGAAGGGAATTATGTGACGGACACGGTGCAAAAAACCGCGCTTTCCCACCCTGAAGTGAGCATACGGTATATAACTGACGACAAAGAAAGGCTTTTGACCCCCGGCGACGGGAAGCTCTCGTCAGCAGTTTACGCCGTTCTGGGAAAAGATTTTTTTGAAAATTCAATAAGCGCGGAATACGAGCTTTCGGGGATAAAAATATCGGGGTTTATTTCAAAACCCCTTTTCGCCCGCCCGAACCGGAATATGCAGTATTATTTCGTGAATTCACGTTACGTAAGGCTGCCTGTGGCCGCCGCGGCTCTTGACGAAGCTTATAAAAACAGCATAGCGGCGTCAAAATTCCCCTCTGCCGTCCTTTTTCTGGAAATAGTCCCCGGCGCAGTGGATGTCAACGTCCATCCGGCGAAAACGGAGGTGCGCTTCTCAGACGACAGGCGCGTATTTGAGACGGTTTATTACGCCGCGAAAAACGCATTGTCAAAAGAAACGGAAAAACCTGCATTCACAATGCCTAAAAATGAGCCGGAACCGCAAAAACCCGCCCCTCAAACCTTTTTTCAGCATATAAAAGCGAGCGATTATATACAACAGCCCGTCACAAGGCTTGAGGACGGGACAAGTAATTACGACACGGATTCCAAGGCACAATTTACAATGCACAGTTTACAATTTACGGACAACATTCTATCTTCCCCAAATAATGATGTTTCAGAATTGAAAGAAAAACCAAAAGAAACAGAAAACTCTCAACTCTCAACTCTCAATTCCCAATTCAAAGTAATAGGCGAGGCGTTCAAAACTTATATTATTGTTGAATCAGAAGATAAACTGCTGATTATCGACAAACACGCCGCCCATGAGAGGATGATTTTCAACGATTTAAAAAGCCGGGAAATCGAAGGCCACTCCCAGCGGTTGTTGACGCCCGTTGTTATAAATCTTGCCTCTAACGAATACGCCGCTGTTATTGAAAATTTACCGCTTTTTGAGGATGCGGGGTTTTCGGCGGAAGACTTCGGCGGAGGATCAATAATGGTTCGCGGCTGCCCCGCGGATATCGGCATCGGCGATATCGAATCATTGTTTTCTTCTTTCGCGGAATATTTGTTGAAATCCGGAAAAGATCTTCAATCGGAAAAAGCGGACAGGCTGTACCATGAAACGGCATGTAAGGCGGCCGTTAAGGCGGGATCTGATATGAGCGCGTATGAAACGGGTTTGTTTGTTGAAAAATTACTAAAGGACGGCAATATCCGCTACTGCCCCCACGGCAGGCCTGTCATTACAGAGCTTTCCAAAAGAGATGTTGAGAAACAATTTTTAAGATAATGCATTATTCGAGGTGTATTATGTGGCAAAGCAACTTATAATAGCGGTCGCGGGGCCTACCGCCTCGGGGAAAACCGCTCTCGCGGTTGAGCTTGCGCTTATATACGGCGGCGAAATAATTTCCGCCGATTCCATGCAGGTTTATAAGGGTATGGACATCGCCACGGCAAAGCCGGCAGAAGAAGAAAAAAAAGGGGTTCCGCACCATCTTTTAAATTTTCTCGAAAAGACGGAATATTTTTCGGCGGCGCGGTTCACGGAGCTTGCGAAAAAAATTATTGATGATATAATCGGCAGGGATAAAACACCCATAATCGCGGGCGGGACAGGGCTTTATATTGACAGCTTGCTTCAAAATACGGATTTCGGCAATGTGCCGGAGGACGGAAAGCTTCGCGAATCGCTTAAAAAACGCATGGAAGAAAAAGGCGGGGAAGCTTTATTGGAGGAGCTTCGGGCGGTTGACCCCGAAAAGGCGGGTATTTTGCACCCCAACAACAAAAACAGGATCATAAGGGCGCTTGAGGTTTTTTATTTAACCGGGGAAGCCCTCTCGGAAAGAGAAAAACGCTCAAAGCTCACCCCCTCGCCGTATAACGCGGTTTATATAGGCCTTGACTACAGGGACAGGCAAAAGCTTTATGAAAAAATCGAAAAAAGAACGGATAGGATGATAAAAAACGGGCTTATAGAAGAAGCGCGGGAGCTTTTATCTTCCGATCCCGACTCCTGTTTCCTGATTCCTGATTCCTCCGCGCATGCTATAGGATATAAAGAGCTTTTGCCTTATTTTAGCAGAGAAGCAACGCTTGAGGAAGCGGCTTCAAAATTAAAGCGGTCCACAAGGAACTACGCCAAGCGCCAGCTTACCTGGTTTAGAAAAAATAAAGACATAAATTGGATTTATGTTGATGACTGCGGCGATTTTGAATGCATCGTTGAAAAAGCGAAAGAAATAATCGGAGAAAAATTATGCTGAAACGCAAAAAAAATATAATTAAATACGTGTCATACATTTTCGCGTCTGTTGTCGTAATTTGTTTCTTGCTTTATCAAATTTTTATAGTCGGCAACGCTGATGTCAAAACAGAAACGGCATTGCGGCAAACCGTATATAAAGCCATAAGCGCCGACGTGTTTTTTATACGCGACGAAACCCTGATAAGAAGCAATGCGGGCGGCGTTTTTATGCCTTTGATCCCCGACGGCACAAGAGCGGCGAGGGGTGATACCGTAGCGGTTTATTTCCGCGACAGGGCGGCTGCGGAGCTTCATTTAAAGATCAGCGACGCTGAAAAGGAAATAGCGTATTATGAATCGCTTTCACAATTGCTTTCCGTCCACACAACAGGTATAGCGGCTCTTGACAAAAACATTGACAGCGCCGTTTACGGGTACGCGGACGCTTTGCATACGGGCAAATTAAAAAGCCTGGGCGAGTTAAGCCTCGCAGTTAGGGACGCGGTCACCGAAAAACAGCTTGCAACAAATATCAAACCCGATTTTATAAATAAATTGTCGGGGCTCTACGCGGAATATGACCGCCTTACCGAAACCAAACCTGTTTATACGGGCATTAAGGCCGACTCGGCGGGCTATTATATCTCAAACACCGACGGTTTTGAAAACGCCTGCCCTTACGCGGACGCCATAAGCCTCACCTGCGATGAAATAGAAGCGCTTTTGCTGACGCAGCCGGAAAAACAGGAAGGCAACGCGGGAAAGCTTATAGGGAGTTTTGATTGGTATATAGCTTGCGTAATAGACACAAAAAGCATGGAGAAGCTGACAATTGACAGCGCGAAAACCATCGTCCTGCCGGCTTCTTCGGTCAGCGGCGTCACGGCGAAGGTCGCGGCAATAAACGACACAAAAGACGGGAAAACCTCCGTGATATTCAAGTGTTCGGAAATGGACGGTCGGCTCGCTTCACTTCGGAATGAACCCGCTCAGATACGGACGGAGGAATATACGGGCTATAAGGTAGACAACAGGGCCATAAGAATGGCGGAGGGGGTAAAAGGGGTTTATGTCCTTCGCGGCAACGTTGTCACATTCAGAAAAATAAACGTTGTTTTTTCAAATGACACCTTTTCCATATCTTCGGCGCCGGCAACGGGCGAAGAGCCGGAAAAAGACGAACAAAACGCTTCGGCATATGATAAAAAGGAATACCTTACGCTGTATGACGAGATTATTGTTGAAGGGACGGATTTGTATGACGGCAAGCTTGTGAGGGGTTAGGATATAGGATTTAGGGCCGAAACATTAAAATCAGCTGTTAAACAGATAATCGTCGGGGACGGCGTCTCAACGTCCCTAATAAACGTAAAAAGAGGGTGGAAATATGTGCCATGAATTATGGGGCGGGGTCAATAAAGGCGCAAATGAAATAG